>JACMKY010000605.1 GCA_014379925.1 Cytophagales bacterium
CGACCCGGAGAGCGGCGTGGTCATCAAGGAAGTAAAATTTCGGGAAGCAAAAAGATTTGGTTTCTCCGCTTGGCTTCCTCCGAGATTGACCGAACGGGTGAGGCGGTGGATGAACGCGGGTTACGCGATGACGGTCGCGCTTGCCCTCTGGTCCGAATGCGGACCTGGAGTCCAGCGCACCGTCGAATCGACCCCGGGCCTGGTAAGCCACCCTACTTTAAACTCCTCGACTCATTAACTCCTCAACTCCCAATAGGCTACCCGCCAACTGCGTTTTGTCTTATTTGGGTCCCGATTCGACGTCCACTAACGGGCCAAAATCCCGGTGGACATTGCGCGGATTATGTCCACTATTCACCACCCTGGCCCCAACAACTTCCCCAGGCCATCCACTTAGAAAAATACCATCCCGTGAAACAAGCCCTTTTTCTGCTTCTCCTACCGCTTTTCGACCTGCCCTCGGCCACTGCGCAGACCGGGTTTTTGGTCCGCGATCCGGCCTCCAGTTGGCAAGTACCCAATCAAAACGACCGCATTGCCGCCCTGCCCGATCTGGATTCGCTCCGGCGGTCGCTGCGAAGATTTTATCAAACCAAGACGCAGGCTGAGCAACGGGAGTATCAATATCAAACCCGTTTTCGCTGGTTGAAGTACTTGCCCGAACTGGGTTACCAAGCCGCTACCCAATCCCCGGTGGTGGTGCTTCGAACCAGTGAGATCATTGGCAGCCTCCACGATCGGGCGGCGCGCCGGGCCAAGTTGGTAGCCATTCAGCAACAGAACGAAGTACGCTTCAACCAGGACCTGACCCAAATCATCCACCGACTCCGGGAGCTGGCCACGCGGGAAGCGTACTACCGCCTGCGCACGGACATGCTGGCCTTGGAAAGGCAGCGGTTCTCCATCTTCGCCCAACAGTACGCCAACCGGGAACTACCTCCCTCCGCCTACCTGGAGAAGTGGCTGGCCTGGAAGGAGGCGACCGCATCGGTGGTGTTGCTGCGGGCGGAAATCACGGCGTTGAAAAGCGAGATCCTCATCCAGGCCCACGTAATGGATTGGGAGAAATTATGAAACCACTACCCAACCACCCGCCCACCCCCGCCCTCGATGGGCTCCTCGCCCGCTGCCCCAACCTCAAGCACCGCACCATCCTGCTGCTGCTGGCCGACGCCGGCCTGGGCGTGTCGGCCTGCGTGGCGCTTCGATTCTCCGACTTCGACTTTCGCAACCGGACCTTGACGATCCATTCCACCGCCAAGGACGGCACGCCGCGCCCGAAGGGGTACCCGATCTCCGACCGCCTCTACGGGGCGCTGGCCGATTACCTGGCTACCTTCCCCCACCCACCCGGCAAACAAGACTACCTCTTTCCCGGCACCGAAGGCCGGGCCCACCTCTCCCGCAAAGCCGTCAACCGCTTCATCGACCTGCTGGAAGAAAAACACCCCGATCTGGGCAAGGTGAGTCCCACCAGTTTCCGCCGGGCGGCCCAACCCGCGCCACAGGGCACAAGTAGTCAAGGCGGAATCAGTCCATCGCCGGCGCAGAAAACCTCCTTCTGGCAAGCCACCCTGGCGGGGGTCAGGAAACGCTTTTCACCCACCCGCCGGCCCCGGCTGATCAGTCCCTTTCCCACCGAGCCGGATTGTAGCATTGGCCGGGAGGGGGAGATTGCCCGCATCAACCAGCTGGTCGACAAGCACTGCAACGTCATCCTGATGGGTCCCATCGGCATCGGCAAATCCCACCTGCTCCAACGGGTCCGCCCCCAAGCCAAAGTGCTGCGCTTCGACGACGTGGGCGACATCAAGCGCACCCTCATCCAGACGCTGCTCTACCTCTACCAGAACGACAAGGCGGCGGTGTTCGAACTGGTCTACGGTAACTACGAGCTGACCAAACTGGCCACCCACCTGCAGCGCGACAGCGTGCGCAACCTCTGCGCGGAGATGATCCGCATTACCCAGCGCTTCGAGTACCTGCTGCTCATCGACTCCGTGGACCGGATCACGCCCCGCTCGGTGAACGCCCTGGAATACCTCAAGGACCACTTCACCATCCTCACCAGTGCCCGGGAAGTGGTGCTCAACAAGGGCTCCTTTTTGTGGAACTTCCAGGTGATTCGCATCGGGGAACTGAGCCGGCAACACAGCCTGGAACTCATCCACCACCTGAGTGGCCACCAGCAAGCGGGGGGAATGGACATCGAGGACTACGCCCTCTTCCGCAACCACCTCTACGAGCAGAGCAACGGCAACCCGCGCGTGATCTGCGAGCTGATCGACCGCTATCGCAAAGAGCGGGTGGTTACCAACGAAGTAGTGAAAGAGATTCGGCACGTGGGCAG
>JACMKY010000606.1 GCA_014379925.1 Cytophagales bacterium
CGCCGCAGCCCGCCAGCAGCCCAGCGCCGGCCAGCAGCCACGGCCACGGCTCCAACCATCCACTCACCCCCACTATTCCGCGCTTACGCATTCGGGGCAGCGGTTTCGTTGCGGCGCAGCAGACTCAGGCCCGTCATTTCGGCCGGCTGGGGCAGGCCCATCAGCTGCAGAATGGTGGGGGCCAGGTCGCCCAGCTTGCCGTCCTTGATGGGCTTGCGGTAGTCCTTGTCCACCAGGATGCAGGGAACCAGGTTGGTGGTGTGCGCCGTGTTGGGCGTTCCGTCTTCGTTGATCATGTACTCGGCGTTGCCGTGGTCGGCGATGAGGATGGTTGTGTAGCCATTGTCGAGGGCGGCCTTCACCACGGCCCCGGCGCATTCGTCCACGGTTTCGCACGCTTTCACCGCCGCCTCGAAAACGCCCGTGTGGCCCACCATGTCGGGATTGGCGAAGTTGAGGCAAATGAAATCGGCCGCCCGGTTTTGCAGTTCGGGAATGATGGCGTCGCGGAGGTCGTGGGCGCTCATCTCGGGTTTCAGGTCGTAGGTGGCCACCTTGGGCGAAGGGCAAAGCAGGCGCTTTTCTCCCTCGAACTCCTCCTCCCGTCCGCCCGAAAAAAAGAAGGTCACGTGCGGGTACTTCTCGGTTTCGGCAATGCGGATCTGTTTCTTTCCGTTCCTGGCCAGCACTTCGCCCAGCGTATTGACCAGGTTGTCTTTGCCGTAAAACACGCGCACACCCTTGAACGAGTCGTCGTAATTGGTCATCGTTACGTAGTACAAAGCCAGCTTCTTCATGTCGTGATCGGGAAAATCGCGCTGCGTGAGGGCCTGCGTAATCTCGCGGCCCCGGTCGGTACGGAAATTGAAGCACAGCACCACGTCGCCGGCTTCGACCAGGGCAACCGGCTCGCCGTTGGGATGAATGCGCACGATGGGCGTGATAAATTCGTCGGTGAGGTTGGTGCGGTAAGAACCCTCCATGGCCGACTCGATGTCCCGCGTCATGAAGCCGTGCCCCTTCACCAGGGCGTCGTAGGCCAGTTTGATCCGTTCCCAGCGGTTGTCGCGGTCCATGGCGTAGTAGCGGCCCGTCACGCTGGCCAGTTGTCCGGTCGTTTTGGCCATGTGCTCCTGCAAGTCGCGGATGAACCCCAATCCGCTTTTGGGGTCGGTGTCGCGCCCGTCGGTGAAAGCGTGGACAAACACGTCCTTGACCTTGCCCTTGTGCGCCAGGCTGCACAACGCTTTCAGGTGATCGAGGTGCGAATGCACGCCCCCGTCCGACAGCAGGCCGATGAAATGCACCTTGTGCTTGCCCCGTTTGGCGTAGGCGAACGCGTTGCGCAGCGTCTTTTCCTTTCCCAGCGTGCCCTTTTCCACCGCCAGATTAAGCTTCACCAGGTCCTGGTAGACCACCCGCCCCGCTCCGATGTTCATGTGGCCTACTTCCGAGTTGCCCATCTGTCCGGCGGGCAGGCCCACGGCCAACCCCGACGCTTCGAGTTTGCTGTGCGGATACTGGGGATAAAGCGAATCCACGAAGGGCGTGTTGGCCTGGTCAACGGCCGACACTTCGGGCTTGGTAGCGATGCCCCAGCCGTCCAGAATGAGAAGAATTACTTTTTTGTTCAAGGGAATGAAGAAAAGTGATGGGTGATGAATTATTGACTGCGGGGTTGATTCCGATCGGTTGTTCCCCTTTGGCCACGCCGCTTTGGGTGGTATTGGTCAATGGTTTTCCTTACCTTGACCTTGATAGCCCGGACTTCGGCAGGGACGGAATCGGCAGGAGGAGAAACGGCTTGGGCGGTCACGTTGGTACGGGCCAGGGAAAAAAAAGAGCCAGCGCGAACGCTTTTGTTTTCATACGGCAGAAGGTGCTTCGGGCAAATATAAGGACAAACGCCACTCATTTCGAGGGACACGCCCGAACTTAACGGTTATTTTCGCGTACGGAACGTACCCCTTGCTCGTGCCCCTTTATTGGTTGATTTCCAGCACTCCGGCGTAATCCGACAAGTAGGTGAAAAGCGCCGTCAAACGGCCGTTTTCGGTCATGCGCGCGCGCCGCAGTACTCCTTCCGGGTCGCCGTTGAAAAAGTGGGGCACCACGTTGTCGATCACCTGCCGTCCGAAAAACTCGGACGAATCGCGGGGCAACTCACAGGGCAGGTTGTCGATGGCCATCACCGTGATGTTGCGCCCGCCCGAATAGGGCCGGTCCTCCTTGCCCGTCTCGGGATTGTAGTCAAAAACCGGGTCGGCCACGGTAGTGCTGCGCAGGGTGCAGGGAACCGACCCGTCCACGTCGCAGGACACGTCGGCAATGACGCGGATCCGGAAATCGGGCCGCCGCGTATCCGCCGCCGTAAACAATACCGGCGCCTGCGGATGCCAGTACGCGGTGGTGATGAGCACGTCGGCCGCCCGGGTGAAGGGCAGGAAACGCGAACGGTACCGCTGGGGATTGCGACGAAAATCCGTTCCATCCCACGCCAATCCTTCGGGGGGATCGTGGTAGTCCCGGGAATTTAGTTGGGTGTACACCGCCGCCGGGTAATCAAAGCGGAGGAAATCGGCGGGCGACACCTGCCGCAGGCCCAACTCGTCCAACACCTCGGTTGCACCCCGCCCCACCCGACCGCCGCCGACCACGGCGATTTTGACGGGGGGCAAGTGAATCTTCCGGTATTCTTCCCGCAGGTGCGCCAAGTCGAAGCACGCGTGGGCAGGCTGCAGGCTGAACAAGCCGTAGCGTCGGCCGTAAGTCAGCAAGCCGTTGTACGCCCCCACGATTCCCGCGAAGCGTCCGAACGCGATGATGCGTTCTCCCTGGGGGTTGGTCAGGCATTCGTAGTCGATCAGGGTGATGCGCCGGTCCAGCACGGCCCGGAGCAGGGGTTGGTTGTATTGCTGTTTCTTGAGCGTGTGGGAAAAGAAAAAGTAAGTTTTTTCCGGGATCAGTTGTCCGATGGGTACTTCTTTGATGCCCAGCAGCACGTCGCAGTGACGCAGGTCTTCGGCCATGGGCACGCCCGCCCGCCGGTAGGCTTCGTCGGGTACGCAACGAACCGAACTGGGTTGCACCCACAGACCCGCCCGGGGAAACTTGTCGAGTAGTTCGCGGCACTGTTCAGGAAGCAACGCCACGCGTTTGTCCGGGGGATTCTTCCCTTCCCGGATAATCCCAATGTTCATAAATACAGCAACTGATTGGGTAGCAAGTTAACCAGTTTCGCGGGATCCGGGAGGGGGGCGCCCGGCTACAAACGAAGAGGGAGGGGTTCGGAATAAGACCGGGAAAAGTACGAAATACGTCGGGTGAACCCGCAACGGCGGCCGGAAGCCGACGGAAGGGAAGCCATCCATCGATTGCTCTCCCCCGCCGTTGCTTGCCATTGGTCTGATACAGGGCTGAATGAGATCGGCCGGGACCGCTTAGCGGCTGTTCTTCCCACCCAAAACGTACCTCGGTACGAAAAACCCGATAAAAGACCAAAGATTGGTTTCCGGCGTTGCCACTGTCGTCGCGCCAGCCGGGCTGGCGCAATGAAAAAACCACCGGAAATGACTCCGGCGGTTTAGCTTCGGGGATATGGCCATGCCTTCGGCGAGGAAGGGTCACTGCATTTTATCCACGGTCTCCTTGGTACGTTTTGCCATATCGAGGTGGCTCTGCAAGGTGGGCAACGTTTTGGCGGCGAATGCCTTGATGTCCGCATCCTTGGCATCGCTGGCCGCTTTCCCGTACGCTTCTACGTCGTCTTCGTGGTCCTCTACCATGAAGGCAATGTATTCCTTGTCGAATTCAGTACCCGTCAATGCCGATAAACGATCCACGTCTTTCCGGGATTCGTCGCTCAGGGCAGCGGGCAGGGTGATGTTTTTCTGGGTAGCCAGCGACTTAAACTCCTCGTTGGCTTTCGTGTGATCGCTCATCATCGTCTGGGCAAACGTCTTCACTTCCTGGCTGGTGGCCTTGGTGGCCGCCAGCCGCGCCAGTTCCACTTCCACCATTCCGCCGTTGGCGGCCTTGACGGCAAACTCCGCGTCGTCTTCAACCTCATCGGCGGTGGGGGTAGCTTCCGCTTTTGCCTCGTTGCTTTCCTCGGCCGCCTCCACGGCGTCGGTACGCTTGCCTTCGCCGCAGCCGGTGGCAAAGCACAAAGCGGCAATCAGGCCGCCGGATAACATCATTTTTTTCATCGCTTGGTTCTTTTAGGGTTAGGTACGCACATCGCGCGCGTTCTTGTACGTTACCGAGTGAATCTAGGTTGCAAGGCGGACAAATCAGGACATCCGTCACAGGGAGTTGAACTGGTGCCGGAAGTAGGTCTGGACGAGCAAGGCGAGCTTCTGGTTGCGGGGTACGCGGACGCGTTCGCTGAGGATGCGGGACACGGGAAGCTGACGGATTTTCTTGAACAAACGCAGGTAATAGATGTAGGCCAGGTACACGCCCAACCGGGCCGAACGCGGCAGGCGGAGAATACCCTGGTAGGCGGCATCGAAGTCACACTGGATATCCTCCTCGATCCGCTGTTTGGCGTCGCCGGTGAAGGCGTTGAAATCCACGCCGGGAAAATACACGCGGCCCCTTTCCTGGTAATCGCTTTTCACGTCGCGCAGAAAGTTAACTTTCTGGAAGGCAGCGCCCAACCGGCGGGCGGATTCCTTCAGTTGCTGGTACATCGCCTCGTTCCCTTCGCAGAACACCCGCAGGCACATCAACCCCACCACCTCCGCCGATCCGTAGATGTATTCCTCGTAACGCGACGCGTTGTATTCGCTGAAATACAGATCCATTTCCATACTCTGGAGGAAAGCGTGGATCAACGCATCTTCGATGCCGTATTCGTTGACTACCAGTTGAAACGAATGGAGTACGGGGTTCAGGCTGATTCTGTCCCGAACCGCCCGGTAGGTGTCCTTTCCAAAGCATTCCAGCAGTTCCCGCTGGTTGAAACCGTGGAAAGTGTCCACGATCTCGTCGGCGCAACGGACAAAACCGTAGATGGCGTAGATGGCCCCGTGGAATTTGGGGCTCAGCGTTTTAATGCCCAACGTAAAGGAGGTACTGTAGTGTTCGGTGATGAGTTTGCTGCATTTCAACGCGGTTTCGTGGTGCAGGTGCATGGATTGTTAGGTTAAAGATGGCAAAGGATTCGGTTCTGTCCGGGATTGGCCCCGGCCGGGGCACGGAAGCGAGTCGGTAGCCGGTCCGACTGATGCGTACGGAATTCGGTTCGGGAAGTTGAATGTTTGACTGGCCGGGCTGGCTTTTTCCCGGAACCCAACGGAGCCGGGGCTTCCTCCGGGAAAGCCTTTGGCGAAAACCGCTACCCGAATTCTTTCATCACCTCCCCGGCCACGACCAAGCCCGAAATCAACGAGGGAGGTACGCCCGGTCCCGGCACGGTCAGTTGTCCGGTGTAGAACAGGTTGTCCACTTTTTTGTTTTTCAGCGATGGTTTCAGCAGTGCCGTTTGCATCAGGGTATTGGCCAGTCCGTAGGCGTTGCCCTTGAAGGCGTGGTAGTCGGCCTGAAAGTCGCGGTGCGCGTAACTGCGTTTCACCACGACCGCCTCCCGAATGGATTGCCCCGTCAATTTTTCCAGGCGTTCCATAACCAGGTGGTAGTACTTCTCCCGAATGGCCTCCGTGTCTTCCAGGTCGGGCGCCACCGGAATGAGAATGAACAGGTTTTCGCATCCATCGGGGGCCACGCCGGGGTCGGTTTGCGAGGGAGCCGACACGTAGAAGAGCGGCTTGTCGGGCCAACGGGGCGTCTCGTAGATGTCGCGGGCGTGGGGCAGGAAGGACTCGTCGAAAAACAGGTTATGGTGCCGGAGATTGGAAAGTCTTTTGTTGACGCCCAGGTAGAAGAGCAGGGAAGAGGGGGCCAGGACCCGGCTGTTCCAGTATTTTTCGTCGTAGTTGCGGTAGGCCGGCTCCAGCAGTTGGCTTTCCACGTGGTGGTAATCCGCCCCGGCCACCACCGCATCGGCCGGGTACGCTTCCCCGTCGGTGAGCACGTGGCGGGCTTGGCGGCCCCGAACGTCGATCTTGGTTACGGGGGCGTGGTAGCGGAATTTTACGCCTTTCGCTTCGGCCAGCTTCACCATTCCTGCCACGATCTGGTGCATCCCTCCCATCGGATACCAAGTACCCAGCTCAATTTCGGCGTAGTTCATCAGGCTGTACATGGCCGGGGTATTCCGGGGCAAGGCACCCAGAAACAAGATGGGAAATTCGATCAGGCGGAGCAGCTTGTCGTGGGTAAAAAACTTGCGAACGTGGGTATGGAAGGACTGGAATACGTCCAGCCGGAGCGCATCCATCACCAACCGGGGACTCAAATATTCGGTAACCGAGCGACTGGGGCGGTAGACGAAATCGTGGATACCCACTTCGTACTTGTAGGCGGCCTGCGCCAGAAATTCCCGGAGTTTGGGTCCGCTGCCCGGCTCCAACGACTCAAAAAGCGCGGCCAGTCGATCGGTGCCGGCGGGCAGGTGCACAAAATCATCCTTGCCGAACACCACGGTGTAGGAAGGATCGAGCCTCACCAAGTCGTAATAATCGGCGGGGCGTTTGCCGAACCGGGCGAAATAATCCTCGAATACGTCGGGCATCCAGTACCAACTCGGCCCCATGTCGAAGGTAAAGCCCCCTTGGCGGAACACCCTGGCCCGCCCGCCCGGTCCCTCATTCTTTTCCAGCACCGTCACGTCAAATCCCCGGTCGGCCAGGCGGGTGGCCGCCGCCAAGCCCGCGAAACCCGCTCCAATCACGACCACTTGCTTGTTGTGCATACGTTGGTAAAACCGTGGAGAATACCCTTTGGCTGCCCGGTTCCCGACGGCGGGTTAGCCAGTCCGCGCGTCCATGGGCCAAACCTACGCAATCCAACCAGAAGACCAGGAAGGACGGCGATAAACAAAAAACTCCCAAAGCCCGCGAAGGTTTTGAGAGTAGTGACCACAACCCGTTCCGTGCGACGGAAAATCTGGTTGATCCCAATCAGTTGTGGTAGGCGTATACGGTCAGTTGCGCTTTCAGATCCTTGCGGGCAATGTGAATCCGGTTTTTCACCGTCCCGATGGGAATGTTGAGCCGCTGGGCAATCTCGTGGTATTTGAACCCTTGGAAGTGCATCAGGAAGGGAGTCTTGTAGGCTCCGTCGAGTTGGTCGATGGCTTCATTGATGTCGCGCTGGGCGAAGTTAGAATGGGCCAGGTTCTCGGTGATGCTGTCCAGAGAATTGATGTAGTGCAGGTTGTCGGTGGTATCGATGAACGTTTTCCTCCGCACCAGCCGCTGGTAGTTGGTGATGAAGGTATTTTTCATAATGGTGTATAACCAAGCCTTCAGGTTGGTACCGTCGGTAAACTTGTCGCGGTTGGTAAAGGCCTTCATCAGGGTCTCCTGCAGCAAGTCGTTGGCATCCTCCACGTCTTTGGTCAACCGAAGGGCAAAGGGCCGGAGGGCTTTGGTAACCTGGTCGATTGAATGGGTGAACTCGAGCACAGTCATAATCGGGTGGTTTTTTGTTGAAGCAAATTTAAAATATACTCAACAAACTACCAAATTCTTGTTTAAGTATTTTACTACTTCTATTAAACAAGATTGAATTCCCCTTCAATCCATTTAGTATGATTTGTCTTCGAATATGGGTGAATAGAAGGCCTACTGAAGAAATGAAGCGGTATTCAACCAAATTAATCGTGCTGAATAGTCAGTGATTTGTTTAATTTTTTAAACAAATGCTTATACGTTCTCTCAATAAAAAGGATCTTCGTTTGTAAAAGAAAAATTCAACGGATCCGGGTACCGGAAAACGTACGCCAGTTCTTGCTGTAACTTGCGGACAGCCACGATCTTGAATGGCTGATTGCCCGTCGGCGTAAATTCGGGCGGTTCGAAACCCAGATCAGCCGCGTTTCGGAGGTAAACCTCCTGTCGCGTGGGATGCAACGGAGCGACCAGATTGTAAGTTTCTCCCCACTTTTCCCGTTCGATGACCGCCTCCACCGCGCCGACCACGTCGTCGCGGTGTACCAAGTTGACGGGAACTGCCCCGGTGGGCAACGCTTTTCGGCCGGCAAAATACTTCCCTGGTATCCGGTCGTACCCCATCAGTCCGCCGCAACGCAACACGGTGGTTTCCACCCGCGGCGAGAGCGACCTCAGGAGGGCTTCGGCCTGCAAAAGCACCCGGTTAGAGCCGGGTTGCGGCAGGGCTTCTTCCTCCGTTACCTCCCGGTTCAGGTCGGGATACACCGAAGTAGCGCTGATGTAAATCACCCGCCGGATAGCCGAACCCAGCAAGGAGTCCATTAAGAACCGGATTTGTCGGGGATGGAAATCGGCACCCCGCGCCTCCACCTTCGGGGGCACGTTGAGAACCAGTACGTCGGCGGAGAGAAAATCGGCGAGCCCTTCCCCGTTCGGTTCCGGATCGAGGTGAAGCAAAAAAGGCTGGATGTCCCGGGCCACCAGTGACGCCAATTTCGGCCGCGAAGTGGTAGTTCCCTTCACCAGGTAACCTTTCCGGGCCAGTGACCGACCCAACGGCAAGCCCAGCCAGCCGCAACCCAAAATGCTGATGGAAGGGTTGCGGGTTGCAGATTGC
>JACMKY010000607.1 GCA_014379925.1 Cytophagales bacterium
GGATGACCAGATGAACAGACTACCAAGGCTTCGACTTCGTTTAGCCTGACCCAATCGCAGCAATAAACGTGTTGTCAGGCTGAGTAAGGTGTCAGGCTGAGCGAAGTCGAAGCCCCTTTCTTAAGTAATTATCCATTCAAAGACTTAAAACTTGAAACCGTGGGAAATTTGCGAACAAAATTGGAACGGAAGAAAGCAGAGTTGACCGCCATTTTTCCCGCTTCCGCCAATGCGGCCCTCCAGCAGTCCGTCGAGGATCTACGCGCCGTCGGCTTGGGTGCCGGGGCGTTGCGGGTAGGCGATTCGGCGCCGGATTTCAGCCTCAAAAACACCGCCGGAAGGGAGGTTTCCCTCCGGGATGCCCTGAAGAACGGCCCGGTGGTGGTCACCTTCTACCGGGGCGGCTGGTGTCCGTACTGCAACGTGCAACTGAATGACCTGCAACGGCAGTTGGGTCAAATCCAGGCGTTCAACGGCGAGGTGTTGGCCATCTCCCCCGAAGTGCCCGCGCAAGGACTGGCTACTACCGCCGCGCACGGGCTGAAATTCGAGGTATTGACCGACGAAGACAACCGCGTGGCCCGCCTATTTGGCCTCGTATTCACCCCGCCGGACTACCTGCGCGAGGCCCACGAGGGTCTGGGAATTGACCTGGTGCGTCACAACGGCAACGAACACGGAACGTTGCCACTGCCGGCTACCTACGTGATCGATCCGCAGGGAAGGATTGCGTACGCCTTCGTGGAGGAGGATTTTACCCAACGCGCCGAAACCGAAGACGTCGTAGCGGCCGTGCAACGGATTACGAACGCGCCCGTCGCGGTTGGAAACGGGTAAGCAACGTTGGGCGTTGACTGTTTGCCGTCAAAGCGCTTAAAAGCTTTTAAGGGGAAACAGTCAACGCCAAAAAACACCCGTGCGGTGGGTGCGGGCCGGGTAAAAGAGCGACGCCAAACCTAAACGCGGTAGGTATTGATTTTTTTGAAGCTTTCCTGGCGGGTAATCCGTAAATACGTTTACCTTACCTGCGTTTGCGGAAAGAAAATTTTAACCTGCTCAATCCTATGCCATTCAAGAATCAACCCATTGCCATCTACCACGAACACCCCGATTGGTTCCGTCCGCTGTTCACGGAGCTGGAAAACCGGGGCATTGACTACGTCCGGCTCAACGCCGCCCAACACCGGTACGATCCCGCGTCGGGCGGGCGCGATTATTCGTTGGTCTTCAACCGGATGAGTCCTTCGGCCTACCTGCGCGGCAACGAACAGGGCATTTTCTACACGTTGGGTTTCCTGGCCCACCTGGAGCGCATCGGCATTCCGGTCGTCAACGGACGGGAGGCGTTTACCTACGAGACCTCCAAGGCCTTGCAAATGACGCTGCTCGAATCGCTGGGTCTGCCTTATCCCAAGGCGCGGGTCATCAACCATCCCTCGCAGGCCGTGGCCGCCGCCCAGGGACTGCGTTTTCCGGTGGTAGTGAAGGCCAACATCGGCGGCAGCGGGGCGGGCATCATCCGCTACGACAGTCCGCAGGCCCTGCAACGCGCCGTGGCGGAGGAGCAGATCAACCTCGGCATCGATTACACGGCCCTGGTGCAGGAGTACATTCCGGCGCGCGACGGCCACATCACGCGGGTGGAAACGCTGGGTGGCAAGTACCTCTACGCCATCAAGGTGTATACCACCGGACAAAGTTTCAACCTGTGCCCCGCCGATGCCTGCCAGACCACCGACGGCACCGAACTGGTGCGCAATGCCTGCGCCCTGGACGCGCCCAAGAACGGCCTGAAAGTGGAAGGCTACACCCCGCCCCGCGACGTGATCGAGGCGGTGGAGAAAATCATGCAAACGGCCAGGATCGACGTGGGCGGCCTCGAATACATGGTTGATGACCGCGACGGGCAACTGTACTACTACGACGTCAACGCCCTCTCGAACTTCGTGGCCGACGCCGTCAACGTGGTCGGCTTCAACCCCCACGCCCGCCTGGTCGACTTCCTGGAGAAGAAAGCCCAACTGACGCTGGCGGAGGTGTAGCAAGGAATTAAACATTGCAGTATTGAAAGGTGGTAAAATTGGGTGCGGGAAGCGATGATGACTATACCTCGCTTCCCGCACCCACCGCCTAAATCCAGCAACTCCCTAACTTACCAGATGCGCTACGGATATTGGCTGCCCGTTTTCGGGGGCTGGCTCAGGAATGTGGAAGACGAAGGCATGTCGGCCACCTGGGACTACGTGAAACGGCTCGCCCAACGCGCCGAACAAATCGGCTTCGACCTGAGCCTGATTGCGGAACTGAACCTGAACGACATCAAGGGCGAAGCCGCCCCCTCGCTGGACGCCTGGTCGACGGCGGCGGCGCTGGCGGCCGAAACCCGCACCCAGGAACTGATGGTGGCCGTGCGCCCCACGTTTCACAACCCGGCCCTGCTGGCCAAACAGGCGGCCAACATCGACCACATCAGCGGGGGACGCGTTTCGCTCAACGTGGTGTCGTCGTGGTGGCAGGACGAGGCCCGCAAGTACGGGGTGCACTTCGAACAGCACGACGACCGCTACGCCCGCACCCGCGAATGGCTCGACGTGGTGACCAACCTCTGGGAGAAGGACCATTTTACGTATCAGGGCAAGTACTACCGGGTGGACGATTCGATGCTGCAACCCAAACCCTTGTCCAAGCCGCGCCCGCCGATCTACGCGGGGGGCGAATCGGAGACGGCCAAGGAACTCATTGCCACCCAGTGCGACGGCTACGTGATGCACGGCGACCCGCCCGCCAAGATCGGGGAGCGCATTGCCGACATGCGGCGGCGGCGCGAACGGATGGGCCTGCCCCCGATGCAGTACGGGGTAGCCGCCTACAGCATCATCCGGGAATCGGACGGGGAGGTGAAGCAGGAGCTGGCCCGCATCACCAACGTGCAGGGTTCGGCGGCGGGTTACCAGAATTATCAACAGTGGCTGGCGGGTACGCAGTTGGAACAGCGCGTGTCGCTGGAGGACTACTCGGTTTCCAACCGGGGCCTGCGCACGGGCCTGGTGGGAACGCCGGGCGAGGTGGCCGACCGCATTGCCGAGTTCGAAGCCGTCGGCGTCAACTTCTTTCTCTTGCAGTGCAGCCCGCAATTGGAAGAGATGGAACGCTTCGCCGAAGCCGTGGTTCGGGTGAGCGTGCGGGGGTAGTCAGAACTGTGCTTCGGGTGA
>JACMKY010000608.1 GCA_014379925.1 Cytophagales bacterium
CTGCAACGCCTGGAAGCCAAGGGGCTGGTCGGCTCCCGGATGGGCGAAGCCACCCCCGAACGGGGTGGACGCCGAAAGCGCTTGTTTACCGTCACCCCGGCCGGCAGCCGCCTCCTGCACCAGGTGCGGGCGGTGCGGACCAACCTCTGGGAGCGCATCGCGCCCCAATCCCTGCCTTCCCTCGACGTGAAACCCCTGCCATGAAGCCCGCCAGGAACGAAAGACCCGACTATCCTCCCCGCTGGCCCGACCGATTGCTGGCGTGGTTGGTGGCTCCTCACCGGCGGGAAGAAGTGCTGGGCGACCTCCGTGAGCGCTACCACCGGCGCAGCCAGCGCAGGGGCGCTGCCTACGCCCGACGGCACCACTGGCGGGAGGTGCTGAGCTACCTGCGTCCCAGCGTATTACGAAGAAGACCATCCGATTCCACCAACCCCCTTTCCCCGGCAATGCTGCGCAACTACTTCAAGATCGCCTTCCGCAACCTGCTTCGTCAGAAAGCTTTTTCTTTCATTAACATCTTCGGCCTGGCTATCGGAATGGCTTGCAGCATTCTGATCGGTCTTTGGGTACAGCACGAACTGAGTTATGACCGCTTTCACGCCCGGGCCGACCAGTTATACCGCCTTACCGACAGTACCCCGGACATCCAAGCCGCGGTGAGTCCGGCACCGATGGCGGCGGCCTTGCGAGCGCAGTTACCCGAGGTGAAAAATACGGTCCGGTTAAACGAGGCAATCCATTTGTTCGGGGTAGGCAACCGCAAGTTTGAGGAGAAACGGGTCTATTACGCCGATTCTACTTTCCTGGACGTGTTTTCCTTTCCCCTGCTCCAGGGCGACGCGAAAACGGCGCTGAACCGTCCGGACGGTATCCTGCTGACCGAAGCGATGGCCCAAAAGTATTTCGGAGGAGAAGCGGTCCTGGGCCAGATCATCCGCAAAGACAACCGGGACGACTTGGTAGTGACCGGTATTCTGGCCGACATTCCGGCGAATTCTCACCTGCAGTTTGATTTCATTCTACCGATGGCCTTTCTGGCCCGAACCAGTGATGAATTAAAAGACGATTGGTGGGACAACTTTAACTTCTATACCTACGTGCAGTTGGATAAAAGTTTCGTCGCTTCCCCGGCATCCTTGCAAAAGCTGGAAGGGCGGATTA
Organism: Cytophagales bacterium; assembly: GCA_014379925.1. Classification (GTDB taxonomy): domain Bacteria; phylum Bacteroidota; class Bacteroidia; order Cytophagales; family ES-bin-26; genus ES-bin-26. Next base: position 1,165 of record JACMKY010000608.1, read on the forward strand.
CCCGAATCTACCACGGGCATTTTCCTTCGTTAAAGGTGGATTTCCAGTTGCAGCCGGTAAGCAGCATTCACCTGCATTCTCACTTGCTGAGGGACGTCCCCGGCAATGGAAACCAGCAGTACGTCCGCATTTTTTCGGTGGTGGCCGTTTTCCTTTTGGTGGTCGCTGGCATCAACTTCACGAACCTGGCCACGGCCCGTTCCGCTCACCGGGCCAGGGAAGTGGGCCTGCGCAAAGTGGTGGGGGCCGGGCGCACCCAACTCATCGGGCAATTTCTGGGCGAATCACTCTTCATTTCGTTTCTGGCGCTCCTGCTGGCCACGGCGATGGTGTGGCTGTTGCTGCCGGTCTTCAATGATTTATCGGAAAAGCAACTGACGCTCAATCTCCTGAACCGGCAATTGATGGGCAACTTCTTGGGGGTTGCCCTGCTGACCGGCTTGCTATCGGGCAGTTACCCGGCCCTGTTTCTCTCCCGGTTTCGGCCAGTCAACGTATTGAAAGGGAACCTGAAAATAGGCGGGGGCAATGTTTCATTCCGCAACGGGTTGGTGGTGGTTCAGTTTGTGGTTTCGATCATTCTGCTGGTGGGCACCGCCGTCGTCTACCACCAGTTGCAGTTTATCAAAAATAAAAATCTGGGCTTCGATAAAGAAAACTTGCTGTACGTGCCCATAACCGGTGATTTATGGGCCAGGTACCAGGCCTTGAAGACCGAATTACAACTAAATCCGCTGACCAGTGCGTACGCCGTCACCCAGGAGCTGCCCACCAACCTGGGTACTGGGGTAGGGGTGGAATGGGAAGGCAAAAACGCCCAAACCCAGCCTATTTTTCCCACGATGAACGTAGACGAAAACTTCATCAACCTCTTTCGAATGAAGTTGGTAAGTGGCCGGAGCTTTTCCAGGGAATTCAAAGCGGATACGGTCAATTACGTGGTTAATGAGCAAGCCCTTCGAATGATGGGGATGGAGGTGGCTACGGCCCTGGGCAAGCCACTGACCGTCAGTGATAGAAAAGGCACCATCATCGGGGTAGTGCAGGATTTTCATTTCAAACCGGTTCAGCAAGCCATTGAGCCGTTGATCCTGCAATTCAATACGTGGGGCGGAACCGTGGTTGTACGCACTAAACCAGCAACGACGGAAGCGACCATCCAGGCATTGGAAAAAATCTGCGGCAAGCTGAATCCCGCCCATCCGTTTACCTATCACTTCCTCGACCAGGACCTGGCTCGTCTCTACCGGGGCGAACAACGGATGGGCAGCCTGTTCAACGTCTTTGCGCTGTTGGCCATCTTCGTTTCCTGCCTGGGGTTGTACGGCTTGTCGGCCTTCCTGGCCGAACAACGCCGGAAGGAAATCGGCGTGCGCAAAGTACTGGGGGCTTCCGTTGTTCAGATTGTGTACTTGTTGTCCACCAATTTTGCCAGGCTCATCCTGATCGCCGTGGTCATTGCCCTGCCACTTTCCTGGCTGGCCATCAACAACTGGCTGGCAGGTTTTGCCTACCGGATTGAGGTCAATGGGAGTATCTTCCTGGTTGCTTGTCTTACCTGCCTGCTGATCGCGGCCTTGACCGTGAGCTACGAGTCCATCAAAGCGGCCTTGGCCAATCCCGTAAGATCCCTTCGCAATGAATGAGGCAGATTTGCCGTGCCGGAGAATTACCTTCGCATTCCCTTCGGCAGTGGTGGTATTTGGTAGTTGATTTGGTGTGTTGGTTTCAAAAAAGATTGACGATGATTTTAGAAGCGGGCACCTGCCATCGCTGCCACTGGGCCGCTGGCCTTCCGTCAGGAACGCGGTCCCGTAATCGGTCCCGTAATCGGTGAAGGCAGCCCATCGGCGTTACTTCGTAAGACTTGATAATCCGATTCGCCAA
>JACMKY010000609.1 GCA_014379925.1 Cytophagales bacterium
CAACCGGTTACACCCGCCAGGGGGCGCTGACGGTGCTGGCCCGCATCCGGCCGGACCGGGTCGAAAACGTGCGCCAACGGCTGCGGCAAATCAGCAACGAGGCCGACGGGGGCGTGGAGAAAAACCCGGTCCTTCCCTTTCAGGAGATCCGGTCGGTCCATTTCGCCCGTTTCCTCCTCCTGGAAGCGGCCAAGGACGCCGACGGCTCGCCGGTTCCGGCCCGCCTGGTCTTCTCCACCAACTACGACTTTCCCCTGGCGGAACACCTGGCCGAACTGGTCGGCCAGCCCGGCCTGGCGAGCGTGTTTTGTCACTGCGAAGGTTTCCCGGCCGAGCCCGGCCCCGCCCCCGTGCTGGATTACCTGAGGCGTCACGCGGTCAGGCCCACCGCCTTTTACGTCGGCACCCGCGGACGTTCCGTAGGACGCATCCACTACGAGGCGAAACTCCGGGAAGACATTCAGGATTTTCTGGACGCAACGGAGCGGCATTCCGCTGGTCAATGGGAAGGGTTGGCTACGAATCCCGCGACGATCAAGGCCGGCATCGAAGCATTCGTGGCCAACCGCCCAGCGGCCCCCACTCCCCGGCCGGCCACCGGGGGCATTGAGCAATACCTGGTCCGGTGGTTTCCCTTCCCCGGGCTTTACGCCGGAGTCGCCCTCCTGGTGGGGGTAGGGGTGGCCTTTCCCCGCCCGTCGGCCGCGCTGGTGGGCGGGCTGGTCCTGTTGGGGCTCGCTTTCCTGATCGGTCTTCGCTGGCACGAGCAACGCGACGAGCAACGTCGACCGCTCGAAACGGACGCGGACCCCACCGACCAGGCGGTCGGGGAACTGACGGCCCGGGAAGACCAGATCGTGCAGAACCAACTCTCCCACGTGGTGGACGTCAAACCGGGGTGGTTTCGCCGGCTCACCTTGAAGGTAGTTTTGCGGGTCATCCACCTGCTGGCCGCGGTGGTATTCAACCGGGGCCAACTGGGAAAAATTCCGACCATCCACTTTGCCCGCTGGGTACTGATTGACCGCGGCCGGAAGCTCTTGTTCTTCAGCAACTTCGACGGCAGCTGGGAAAATTACCTGGGGGATTTCATCGACCAGGCCGCCCTCGGACTCACCGCCGTCTGGAGCAATACCGCGCGTTTCCCCGCCACGCGCTACCTCATCCGTCAGGGAGCCACCGACGAACAACGGTTCAAGCGCTGGACCCGGAATCACCAGGTTCCCACCCAGGTCTGGTTCAGTGCCTACAAGAAGTTGACGGTGGAAAACATCAACCGCAATTCCAAGATCCACGAAGGACTTTACCGCCGGATGAACGAGCGGCAAGTCCGGGAATGGCTGCAACTACTCTGACCACGTAACCAAACCGGGAGATGGATCCGCTGGAAGTTGAACAGATGCAAGGGTTGTTGATCAGGGGCTACGGTCACCTGAACGCCGCCCGCTTCACGTTGCTGGCCATTCGAGAACCGGCCCGCACCAAGGCGTGGCTGAAGGAAATGGCTTCCCGACTGCCCAACGGCGCCGCCAAGCCCGACCGGCAAGCCGTCCACCTGGCCTTCACCCACGGGGGACTGCAAAAACTCGGGTTGGCCCCCGCCGCCCTGGACGGATTCGGCCGGGAATTCCGGGAGGGAATGACCACCGGGCACCGGCAACGGCTGCTGGGGGATTACGGGGACAGCGCGCCGCCAAATTGGCAATGGGGAGGACCCGTCAACCCGGAATTCGACCTTCTTTTCCTGGAATACGCCGCCGACCAAACCGCCCTCGGGGAGCTGTCCGCCGAACACGAACGACGTTTTCCGGACGCCGGACTGATCCCGGTGCACCAACTGCCCACCCGGTTTTTGGCGCAGCCCAAAGAACACTTCGGCTTCCGCGACGGGGTGTCCCAACCCCGACTGGCCGGGTGGAAGGAGCCCGACACCCCGGAGAATACCGTGGAACCGGGCGAGTTCATCCTTGGCTACCGCAACGAATACGGGGAATACCCGGAAAGCCCCCGGGTACCCCCGCGGGAAGACCCGGGAAACGTCCTGCCGGTCTCCCGGCCGGATCCGGCCGGGAAGGATTTCGGTCGCAACGGCACTTACTTGGTCTTTCGTCAGTTGGAGCAGGATGTTTCCTTGTTCTGGCAATTCATGCGGGAAAAGACCCGGGACCCGGATGGCCATCCCGATTACCCGGCCATGGTCCGCCTGGCGGCCAAGATGATGGGCCGGTGGCCGGGAGGTGCCCCGCTGACCACCTCCCCGGCGTGGGACGACCCGGCCCGGGAATCGGAGAACGATTTCGGCTACCGTACCCACGACGCGCACGGGTACGGGTGCCCGATCGGGGCGCACGTTCGCCGCTCCAACCCCCGGGACGCCGTCTCGGAGGATCCCGAAAATTCCGTCGCCGTGGCCAAGCGCCACCGCCTGCTGCGCCGGGGCCGTTTGTACGGCAACCCGTTGGTTGAGTCGATGCGACCCGAAGAGATGGCCACCGCCGAACGGGACGGGGAGCCGCGGGGCTTGCACTTCATCTGCCTGAACGCCAACCTCGGTCGCCAATTCGAGTTCGTTCAGCACACCTGGCTCAACAACCCGAAGTTCGGGGGATTGTACGACGAGCCGGACCCGGTCGTGGGCAACCACCACCCGACCGATGCGTTGACCGGCACGTTCACCGCCCAGCGGGAACCCGTCCGGAAGCGCACCACGGAAGTACCCCGGTTTGTCCGGGTGATCGGCGGGGCTTATTTTTTCGTGCCCAGCATTCCGGCGGTGGAATACCTGGCCAACCTGCCCTGAATTCCCCCGCGGCCAAAAAAAATCCCCGGTTCGGCCGGGGATTATCTTAAACGACAGAATTGAACGGAAAAGCGCGTTATTTCTTCGGGGCCGCCTCGATGAGTTTGGTGATCCGGTCGGCATCGGCCGTCCGTTTCAGTTGGCTGTACACCTTCCGCAGGTTCTCCAGCACGCTTTCGTCCTTGGGATTGATCTGGTGCGCTTTCTCGAAGTAGGGCAGCACCTGCTCGAATTGGCCCTGAATTTCGGCGTCCGCCTTCTTGCCGTCTTTCTGGTATTGCTTGAGGTCCATGGCGTTGCGCTTCTTGATGCTTTCGGCACCCTGGTTGAAGTAAAACACGCCCAGGTTGTAGTTGGCGTCGAAGTTATTGGGATCCAGCTCCATCACTTTCTGGTAGGAAACCAAACCTTCCTGCTTTTTGGCCTGGGCGTCGGTCCGCAGTTTCTTGGCTTCCTCGCGCTTGGCGGCCCCTTCGGCTTTCTTGCCCGACGACTCCAGCTTTTTGGCTTCCGACTCGGCGGCATCCGCCGTCTCGAGCAGCTTGGAGCCCGCGTTGTCGTTCATGATGCCCAGGTTGAGGTGGTACTGCGGATTCTTGGGGTCGCGTTCGATGGCTTGCCGGAGGTTTTCGGTTGCCTGATCCGCCTTGCCCGAGGCCAGGTAGAGGTTCAACTCCTCGTCCTTGAGGGCTTTGTTGTTGGGGTTGGCGGCGATCCCCTGCTTGGTCAACTCCAGGGCCTTGTCGAAATTCTGTTCGTTGCGGTACATGCTGATCAGCGAACCGTACACGTCCGCCTCCTTGCCACCCAACGCAATGTACTTCTCGTAACCGACCCGGGCCGTCGCCAGGTCGTTGCCCTGTTGGGAAGCGATGCCGGTGTAGAGAGCCGCCAGGGTATCCTTCGGACTCACTTCCTGGGCCAACTGGAAATTCTTGACCGCCTCGGGGTAATTTCCGGCCTGGTAGCGGGCCAGCGCCTGGTTAAAAATGGCCGCGTACATGGATTGGCCCGTCATGGCCGACCGGGAATCCTTGTCGAAACTGCCACCGGGCTTGTCGAGTTCGGTGGCTTTCTTGTACGATTCGTAGGCCACGGTGGCCGCGTTGGAATCCAGTTTGGAAAAGAGCTTGGTCGCATCGTTGGCGATGGATTCGTAGATCTGCCCCCGGTAGTACCAGGTCTTGGCTTTGGTGGCCAGTTTGGCGTCGCCAACCGCTTTGTCGATCTCTTCCTTGGCTTTGTCTAACTTATTTTCCTTGTGGTAGGTGATGGCCGCCGTCTGGGCGAAAGCGGTCGAAGCAAACAGAGACGGGACCAGAAATAAAACCAGCTTGTTCATGGCAGGAGGAGTTAGGTGAGTGAAGAATTTCAGTAAAGATCCATACGGACAAAGGTACCAATCGTTGCCAAACGCCGGCCTTCCGGGCGCGTCCGGCAAAACGCGGGCGACCGAATACTGCCCGGCGTTGCGGGCAGTATTCAGTCGCCCGGCGGCAAAGATAAACAAGGAAAGCTCATTCCGCAAAATCGTTCGGCATCCCGTCCGGATGCGCCACGGGGTGGCCGTTGGTGGGCAAGCCATCGGGGTGTTGGCCGTTGGCCAGCAGGGAGTCGTCGTCCATTTTCTCCAGTTTGGCCACCGACGTGATTTCGTCGTCCTCGTTGAGGCGGATCAGGATCACCCCCCGCGTGTTCCGGCCCAGCACGGGCAAATGAGCCACCGCTTGCCGGATCGCAATGCCCGATTTGTTGATGATCATCAAGTCATCGGAATCCTTCACCTCCTTGATGGCCACCAGCTTGCCGGTTTTTTCGGTGATGTGGATGGTTTTCACGCCCTTGCCGCCCCGGTCGGTCACGCGGTAATCGCCGATGGGGGAACGCTTTCCGTAGCCACCCTCGGAAACCACCAGCAGTTGGGCGTCCGCCCGGTTGATGCACACCATGCCAACCACTTTGTCGCCCTCGTGGGCCAGCGTCACCCCGCGCACGCCGGCGGCGTTGCGGCCCATCGGCCTCACCCGCTCCTCGTTGAAACGGATGGCCATGCCCGATTGCAGGGCCAGCACCAGGTCGTCGTTGCCACTCGTCAGGGCTACGTCGAGCAGGCGGTCGCCCTCGTGAATGGTGATGGCGTTGATGCCCGCCTGCCGCGGCCGGGAAAACGCCTCCAGCGTGGTTTTCTTGATGGTTCCCTGCTCGGTGACCATCACCAGGTAATTGTTGTGGATGTAGTCGGCGTTGTCGAGGCTCTTGACGTTGATCACCGCCCGGACGCGGTCCTCCTTGTCGATCTGGATGAGGTTCTGAATGGCCCGCCCCTTGGCGGTCTTGCTGCCTTCGGGCACGCTGTACACCTTCAGCCAGAAGATTTTCCCCAACTGGGTAAAAATCAGCAGGTAGTTGTGCATCGTGGCCGAAAACAGGTGCGCGGTGAAGTCGTCGTCCTTGGTGCCCACGCCCTTGGAGCCCACCCCTCCCCGCCCCTGGGTGCGGTACTCGCTCAGGGGCGTGCGCTTGATGTAGCCCTGGTGGGTGATGGAGATGAGCATTTCGTCGTCGGCAATCATGTCCTCCATCGTAAACTCGTCGGCGGCGTGCACGATCTGCGTCCGCCGGGCGTCGCCGTAGCGGGCCTTGATCTCGGTCAGCTCGTCCTTGATGATCTGCATCCGCCGCGATTCGTCGGCCAGGATCTGGTTGAAATGGGCGATCTGTTGCGTGATTTCCCCGTATTCCTGGTGGATCTTGTCCCGCTCCAGCCCGGTCAGCCGTTGCAGCCGCAATTCCAGGATGGCCTTGGCCTGCGCTTCGGAGAGCCGGTTGCCGGCCGCCGGTTCCGACCCGGGCAGTTCCCGCATCAGTTCGGCCAGCGCCGGGTCGGTGGTTTCCCGGAAGCCGGTTCCCTTCATCAGGCTGGTCTTGGCCGCTTCGGGGTCGCGGGCGTGGCGGATCAAATCGATGACGGCGTCCAGGTTGTCGAGCGCGATGAGCAGGCCCTGCAGGATGTGGGCCCGTTTCTGGGCCTCCTTCAAATCGAAGCGGGTGCGCCGCACGACCACCTCGTGGCGGTGTTCGACGAAGTGGCGGATCAGCTCCTTCAGGTTGAGCGTAACCGGCCGGCCCTTCACCAGGGCCACGTTGTTGACGCCGAAGGAAGACTGCAACGCCGTGTGCTTGTAGAGGTTGTTGAGCACCACGCTGGGCACGGCGTCCTTGCGCAGGTCGTAGACGATCCGCAGCCCGTCGCGGTCCGATTCGTCGCGGATGTCGGCAATGCCTTCGATCTTCTTTTCGTTGACCAGGGCCGCCGTCCGCTCGATCATCGCGGCCTTGTTGACCTGGTAGGGGATCTCGGTCACGATGATTTGTTCCTTGCCCGTCTTGGCGGTTTCGAAGTACGCGTTGGCCCGCATCACCACGCGCCCCCGGCCGGTCTCGAAGGCCGACCGCACGCCCTGGTAGCCGTAGATGAGGCCGCCGGTCGGAAAGTCCGGGGCCTGGATGTGCTTCATGAGTTCGGCGATGGATACCTCCGGGTCGTCGATGTAGGCCACAATGCCGTCGACCACTTCCGAGAGGTTGTGGGGCGCCATGTTGGTGGCCATCCCCACGGCGATGCCCGAGGTGCCGTTGATGAGCAGGTTGGGAATCTTGCCGGGCAACACGGAAGGCTCGGTGAGCGAGTCGTCGAAATTGGGTTGGAAATCCACCGTTTCCTTGTAGAGGTCGGTCAGCAGTTCCTCCGCGATCCGCTTCAGGCGGGCTTCGGTGTAGCGCATGGCCGCCGGCGAATCCCCGTCGATGGAGCCGAAGTTGCCCTGTCCGTCCACCAGCGGGTAGCGCAGCGACCAGTCCTGCGCCATCCGCACCATCGTGTCGTAGACGGAACTGTCGCCGTGGGGGTGGAATTTGCCCAGCACCTCCCCCACGATCCGCGCCGATTTCTTGGGGGGTTTGCTGGGCGTGACGCCCAATTCGGACATCCCGTACAACACCCGGCGGTGCACGGGCTTGAGTCCGTCGCGCACGTCGGGCAACGCGCGGGAAACAATCACTGACATCGAGTAATCGATGTACGCACCCCGCATCTCGTCCTCGATGTTGATGGGAATAATGTTTTCGCCTATGGCCATGACTCAATGATCAATGAATGCTGATTTAAAAAACTGAAAGACCGCACTTTATTGGCTGACTACTTGATACGGGTACAATAGTACAATAATAGAATTGTACGGGTTTGACATACAACGAATTGATAATTTTGCATTAGGCCAAATCGGATTGACATCCCCCTAGCCCCC
>JACMKY010000610.1 GCA_014379925.1 Cytophagales bacterium
GCTGCGAACGCCGCTTTTGTCGCCTCCAAACCCGCCCGCCGGCGGGCGTGACGGGAAACCGGCCGGTAAAAATCCGGCAAGGTCAGGTACCATCGCGGAAACGAACGCGCACCGGCCGCCCGCTTTCGTACGGAACCGATCGGATTTCCCACCGGGAAAGCGAGGAAATTCCCCGCCGGTCGGCGGGACCAAACTGCCCGGCAATTTGCTTTAAATCAACGTGCTGTGCCATTCTCCCGCGGCGCCCGCCGCACCGGTTTGGCGGTATTCCCGGCCGGATGTTTCCCCGCTCCGGTGTTTTGTCGACAAAAGTCACCCGCGACAGAATCCGTTGGTGCGCGTCCGGTTTCTACCAATTACTCTGCGTTATTTTGTCCAACAATTTCAACCAATCACCCAAAAACTTTCTTTTATGAAGCGCATGCACCGTTCTTTTTTTGCCCTTGCCCTCCTGGCTGGTTTGAGCGTCGTAACCAGTTGCAGCACTGATCCGGAAACGATCGCCCCGGTGGGAAGCATTTCCTTCGATCCTTCCACGACGGCTTCCACGGAAGCGCCGGGCGCCACCGTGAACTTCAAGGTGAACGTGTCTTCCCCCGAAAACCTGGATAACATCCAGATTCGTTTCCTGTTGCCCGGTGCTACCTCCTACGTAAGTCAGTCGGAGTACGCCGACAAAGACGACGATTTCCTGAGCAATACCAGCGACAACTTTGATTTCACGTACGACGTTCCCGGCACCACCCCCACCGGTTCGGTGATCAAAATCAAATTCATTGTCGTGGACAAAAAGTCGGCCACTGCCGATCTGGAGAAGGAATACACGGTTACCGTTCAGGGTTCGATCAGTTATTCGGAGAAGAAGTTGTACAACCCGGCCGCACCCAACGGTTCCTTCGGTGCCTACGACCTGGTAACCGACAAGGGAAAAAGCACCTCCGAAGCAGAGGCCGACAAGGACCTGATCAACACCACGGTGGCTGGCACCGGGGGTTTCCCGTTCGTGAAGGGATGGAAAGCCAGCAACGGCACGCTGTTCGTGAAGGCAGCAAGCAGCACCTTCTACGACACGGCCAGCCAAGCCACGATGGCCACCACCTACGCGGCGGGTTCGGAGGCGAGTACGGTTTCCGGCGTGACGGTGAACGACGTGTACGTGGCCAAATTGAGGGGGGGAAACAACTACGTAGCCATCAAGGTGACCCAGATCGTGGATGACAACCAGGTGGGAACCGGTAAAAACAGCGACTACATCCAGTTCGATTACAAGAAGTAATTTTTCACCCCGTCCAATTACCGGTCTTGCCCGCCGCTCCTGCCCGCCGACGCGGGTGGGAGCGGTTTTTTTACGGGAAGGCCGTACCGCGGGCGCGGTTTCCTGACCAGGTGGTGCCCGTTGTGGGAGGCCGCTATTTCAGTTCATCAAAACTGTACCGGGCATCGGACCAGAATTCGTCCAGCGCAATGATGCGCGGTTTGAAAAAGGAAATCAGTTCGGACCAATCGTTCTGATCGAAGACGTTGACCGGGGCCGTTTCCTTGAAAATCCGGCTGATGAGGCGGCCGTTTTCATCCCCGGTGTTTAACCGCCATTCCCAAGTTTCTCCCACGCGGTGGTGCAGCACCTCCCGGAGGAGGGTGAACTGTTCAAAGAACAATTCCCGAATCCCCGCGTCGGGGTGGGTGATCTCAATGGCAACGGAGGCAACCCGGTTATCCGCCCGCATCCGGAAATACACGTGCTTCAGCCCGGTTCGGTAATTCAACCAGTTGGCTTTCCCCCCTTCGGCGGCCGGATGGGGAGCCAGGTACTGCCCGAACGCCGTCCAGAAAGCCTGACGGAGCTGTGATGCTTGTCCTCTTGAATACACGCCCGCAAAAGTAGCCGATCGGCGCGTCAAATCCCACCCTCCCCCATCGCACCCGGCCCGGCGGAGAAACGGAAACCGCCCGGAGTTCCGTTGCCGGCAAGTTTCGCCACCGGAAAAATGACGGAACGTGGGTCAGCGTTCACCCGGGGTCCCGTTTCGGCTGCCGCACCGGCTCGGCGGGCGACGGGTGCGGCAAACCAGCGGACGGCGCGTCCACCGTTTCTTCGGACCGGTAGAGTCGTTTCACCACCGTCGGCAGGGTCAGTCCCTGCACCAGGATGGAAAACAGCACGATGACGTAGGTGATGAAAACCAGCAGTGGTTTGGCGGCGAAGGTTTCGGGGATGGACAGGGCCATGGCAATGGACAGCCCGCCCCGCAGCCCGCCCCAGGTCATCATCAGGCCGTCCCGCCGCTGGGTGGCCTGATCCTGGCGGGAGAGGAGCAGCGGCACCCGGATGGACGCGTAACGGGACAACAACACAATCAGCACGGCCCCCCCGCCCGCCGCCAGGTAGAACCACTGGAACGCCAGCGACAGCAACCGGAAACCCATCAGCACGAACAGCAGGGCGTTGAGAATGACGTCGATGACTTCCCAGAACTTCCCGACGTATTCCTCCGTCACCTCACTCATGACCGTGTCCTTGACCGGGCCACCAGTCAGCAAGCCGGCCACCACAATGGCCAGTGGCCCCGACACGTGCAGCCAGCTGGCGGCGACGCTGCCCCCCATCACCGCCGCCAGGGTGATCAGGATTTCCGTCTGGTAGTGGTCGATCGAGCGGATCAGGTAAAACAACCCGAACCCGATCACCCATCCCAGCAGCACGCCACCGACGGCTTCCCGCAGGAACAGCATCGACACCTCTCCCAGCGTCACCGACGCCATGCCCCGGCGGGCCACTTCGAGCAAGGTCAGGAAAACCACGATGCCCACCCCGTCGTTGAACAACGATTCGCCCACGATTTTGATCTCGATGGACTTGGGAACCCTGGACTGGGTCAGGATGCTGATCACGGCGATCGGGTCGGTGGGCGAAATCAGCGCCCCGAACAACAGGCAGTAGAGATAATCCAGCGGCTGGCCGAGCAACGCCAGCAGGCCGTAGAGCAGGGTACCGATCAGCCCGGTGGACAGCAACACGCCGATGAGTACCATCAGGGCAATGCTGCGCCGTTCGGTTTTCAGCCGCTGGAAGTCGGTGTGCAAGGAACCCGCAAACAGCAGGAAACCCAGCATAATGTCCAGCACGACCGTGGTGAAGTCGATGCGGCCGGCGAGTTGGCGGGCCCCCTCCAGCGCGGCCGGATTCAGGGAATAGCCCAGGATCAGCACCAGGGAGAATACCAGCGCAATCACCATAATACCAATGGTGTCGGGCAATTTCAAGAAGCGAACGTTCAGGTAGGCAAAGGCCGCCGTCAGCACCGTCAGCAGCGTAATGAGGTTGAAAATGGCCAAGTGAGTGGATGGATTGATGGGTGGATAAGTAGTCGGTGCGTGGCGTCGACGGATAAGTAGCTGAGATTGCCGGGCAAACTTACGCCTTTGGCCCGTATTGAATTCATTGATCTGTCCGTGGCCAAACCCGCATTTGCCGTTGGTTGCGGCAGTGGGCAAGGTACGAAATGAAATGAGTCTGAACCACGGCTTACTCGATTAAGTAACTTATTAGCAAGGTTTTAACGAACGGTGTTTAACGTTTTCCTGAGAAGCTCATTTTAAACCTTTGTAAAACCATTCATCGATGCATTGACCAACGTTACGCATAAACGCATCAACTTCCTTGCTCATAAACCCATTTACTTGACAGGGCATTTCGGGTGA
>JACMKY010000611.1 GCA_014379925.1 Cytophagales bacterium
ACAAGGCCTTGGCGCCGACCGCGGCCGCCAACCGGTCGGTGCCCAGCGTTTCGGGCGTCTCGTAGTGGTTAACCAGCGGCACCGGCGTGGTGGGCGTGAGCACGTAGGCTTGGTCGGAAACCGCTCGGATGGCCTCCCGCAGGGCGGGCACGGGCGCCCCCACCGAAGAAAGGAGGACGGCGACCGGCCGCAGGACCCGGCACCGGGCAACGGCGGCTTCCTCGGTCAATCCTTCCCACGTTTCCACCAGCGTATCCCCCTCGAAGGCCGCCAGTTTTACGAACGTGTTGCCTGCGTCAATGGCCAGGTTCATGCCCGCGGATGGCTTTTTTCGAACAAAAACAAAAAGGGAGGCCTGGGCCTCCCGTAAATTTCTCCAATGGATCGTTCATTCTTCCGTGGGCCGCCGACGATGGTTGAATCAGTCCCGGCCGTCTTCCAGGTCTTCCTCCAACGTGGCCGGGGTGTTGTTCTCGTCCACAATGAAGCCTTTGGCAAAGAGGCGGTACTTATCGAACACCAGGCGCACGGCTCTGCGCAAGTAGCGTTCGCTTTTCAGCGATTGCTGATCGAATATCCCGGAGGCGTACCCCTGCCAGACGGTGTGGTTTCGCCGGGCGTCCACCAGCTGAACCAGCAGCGTTCCTTCCTTGAGGTTGTACTTGACCGGATCGTACTTCGCCTCGTCGTCTTCATTCTTGATCCAGTTGTCGATTTCGGGTTGCGCGTAGCCCTGCAAGCGAAGGTCCTTGTAGTAGACCTTGTAAAAGACCAGCAGGCTGGGTTTCCGCTCCGTGAGTTTGTACCCCTGCAATTCCATCCGCGATTTGATGGCACTGGCCAGCACAGGGTTGTTCATGCTCGAATCGCCGTCCTGGGTGACTTTGGCGAAACAAAACGAGGTGTACCGTTTGAAGTTACCCCGGTAACTGTAATCGGACTCCACCAACATGTGTTCTTTTCTCGAGCAGCCCGAAGCGACTGCCAACACCACGAGCAAAAGCGGCATGCCGCCCAACGAGACTCTGCGTTTCGTGTTCAAGGTTGATTGCGTTTTGAATGGATTCAAGGAGTTTTCAAACTGTGCTGGTGATGAAGGCGACGTGGCTCGGAACCTGGGTTCGGTGGTCGGTCCCGACGGCTGGCCGAGGTGGGAAATGGAGTTGATTATCGTTTCGTTGGAATTATTTGGTTAAAAGTAGTGATTTATTCCGGATCTAATTCAGTTCCCGGTGATCTTTTGTAGAAACTAATTTCGCTGCGTAGTTCGTGGCGGGAGAACCGGGGCGCGTCGGGCGGGATAAGTCCGCTCGGCGGTGGTTTTTTGGTTCCATGGGCTGGGGTTTCGACTGAGTACGGCAAAAAACGACTTGGGTTGAGCGTTACTGACAATATATTTAGCGGGCACCCCCTACGCGACGACCAACGGACCCGGCCGATTTGTCGTCGCGCATACGACAACCCTTTCCGCGACAGTGGTGCTTGCGCTCGCCCCCGTGCCGCCACGAGCCGGCGATCGGCCTTTTTTCGTTCGGGAGCATAAATTAACCCGGTAACCCTGCTGTTTTATTCGGCCCTCCTCCGCGGCGGCAAGAACGACCCGTCCGTTCCCGCGCCGAATCCCAATCCGGGTACTGCCGGCGTCCGGACCATTACCGACCGGGTGGACGTGCCGGGGAAATCCCCCGGGGGCCGGACAATTTTATCGGGATGACCGAGCAACGTTCGCCCAAAGGGGCCTTGGGAAGGCCAATAAAGATTCCATATTTTTGAGAGAGGAAATAGCGGGGCGGAGGCGGTTGCGCTGGCTGCGCTGTTTTTGGGGAGGTGGTAAGCCGTTGCCCGACGACGGTGCCCAACCGAAGGAATTGCGGCCGAACCATTGGTTGCCATTGGCTGTTAAGCGCAAAAACAAGCCTTTCATGAACAAACCGACCCTCAAAATCGACATTATCTCCGACGTGGTTTGTCCTTGGTGCTACATCGGTAAACGGAGACTTGAAAAGGCCCTCGACCAGCTCTCCGACCGATTTGACTTCGAACTCCAGTACCACCCCTTCGAACTCAACCCGACCCTGCCCCCCGAAGGGACCGACCAGCCGCAGTACCTGATCCGGAAATTCGGCGGCCAAGCCCGCTACGAGCCGATTATCCGGCACGTCACCGCGTTGGCGGCCGCGGAGGGGCTGGCTTTCCATTTCGAGAAACAATTCATCGCCCCCAACACCCGCAACGCCCACCGCTTAATTGGATTGGCCCACCAGCAAGGCCGGCAACTGCCGTTGGTGGAACTGCTCTTTCGGGCCTACTTCACCGACGGCGTTGACTTGTCGAAAAAAGAGAACCTCGTCGCCCTCGCCGCGCAAGCGGGCCTGGACCCGGAAAGAGCCGAAAAGCTGCTGGCTGGTGAGGAAGGACTCCGGGAAGTGGTGCTGGCCGAAAAGGAATTGCAGCAGATGGGCATCACCGGGGTGCCGTTTTACATCATCGACCACCGCCATGGGGTTTCCGGAGCACAAGCACCCGAAGCGTTTATCGAAGCCATTGAACGGATCGGTTCGCCGGTTGTCCCGGGCGGAGAGGCGTGCGACGTGGACGGCCGCAATTGCTGAGACCAGTGAGGTGGGCTGGCTGTTCGCACCAAAAGCCCGCCTCGCTGGCCAGCGGAACGTCGGCTTGGACGCGGACCGATTGGTCGCCCGCAGCGGCCCCCGCGGCTCAAGGCACTTTAGAGAGCCAGGCCGTTTTTTCATCCGAACCGGGAGAGTCCGGAATCCGGGTAGGAACCGTGCTCATCGACCAATCCACGGGGCGTTCCGGGGGCAATTGGCAAGTAAACAAGCGCTGAATCGCCAATCAGGTGGTCTTGGCTTTTTGCAGGTTCCGGACCTGCCAAAGGGCCTCCAGGGTAATGGAAACCAGCTCCGCGAAACGAGTAAATTGCTTTTCGTCGGCCTCGGTGAACTCGCCATCGTATTTATCGGATAACTGTAACAAGCCCCAGTTGGTACCCTGACTGTCCTTGATGGGAGCCGCCATCCACCCCCGCATGGGCGGGTGTTTGCCGTTTTCAGTGCCGAAGGCCTTCCATTCGGAATGGGCTTCGAGTTCGGCCTGCGTGAGCCGGATCGGCTGATTATTTTTCAGCAGCCACCCGTGAATGCCGTATCCCACCGCCGGGGTTTTGTAATCTTTCCAGGCTTCGTACTTCTCCGACAGCGAAAAGAACTTCCGGATGGACTGCCAGTCGTTTTGCACGACAATGGCGGCGGCGGATTGATGCGCCCCCACCAGGTTACGGATTAGCTCTACTGAATGCGCCAGCACCTGGTTGGCGGCCCGAATGAATTCCTCATCAACGGCATCGGGATTGGTGATCACGGGGTTGGGCGTGGCTCCCGTCACGGCATTGGTATATACATTGTCAGACGACGAAGACAATTGCGAATGCATGGCTGTTGGATTGGGTTATAGGTCAGACAGGTAGCTTCGGTTTGAAACCCACTTGGCGGCTGAAACAGCGGCCGGGGATGGTCACTGGCAGGCGCTCACGGAGATACCAGCAAGTTAAGCTTGACAAAGTCAGGAGTAGTACTCTCCCCATCGGCGGAAAGGGCTTCGGCTGATGAATGCTTGCACCAGTGGCCGAACGGAGACGGGGAAAGAGCTTTGACTTTGCCGAAGGCAAATGAAGCCCGTTTACTTTGCGTAAAACGCTGGTGGCCTGCCGCATTTTGGCACATAATTCCTCGTTTTTTTTATTTCACGGCCCGATGTCCCGCGCCAAGGCAGCGAAATACGCAGTTCACTGCGATGGGCGGATACCATTGAACAACGGCAATGGTTTCGTGGGGAGCGCAAAACAAACCCTTTCAAACGGATGGGTATCCCGTCCGACGGGCTGGTCCAAACCAACGAAATGCTCCGGAGGAAACCGATCCGTCAACGGTTATTTTGGAGGATGACCATACTACGGGCGTTCCCGAATCGGGTGGTAGCCGGTTGCGACTATTCCGCCGGCTGAGCTGGCTGGGGTTCGCTCACCAGCTGAATGGACGCCGAGTTGATGCAGTAGCGTAGGCGGCTGGGGGCGGGACCGTCGGGGAAGACGTGGCCCTGGTGGGCATCGCACACGTTGCACAACACTTCAACGCGCGTCATACCGTAGCTGGTGTCTTTGCGGTACTGGACGGCATTTTCCTTCACCGGCTGGTGGAAACTGGGCCAACCCGTGCCCGACTCGAACTTGGTGCGCGAGTCGTAGGCGGGCGTGCCGCAGCAAATGCAGGCGTACAGGCCGGGGTCGTGGGCCTCGCAATACTCGCCGGTGAAGGCGCGCTCAGTGCCGTGCTGGCGCGCAACGCGGTACTGTTCGGGGGTGAGCAATTGACGCCACTCGGCATCGGTTTTTTCGACCCGGCGATCGGGCGGCAGGGGGTGGTCGGCTAGTCGGATGACCTCGTTCCAGGTTTGCATAGACTTGGGATTGGTAAGCAGTGGTTTTTTACGGCAAACGCGAAGTGGAAGGCCGGAGTTCGGTTGGCCATCGGATGCGGCACCTTCCCGCCTAAAAATTACCAACGGGATTTTTCCCGGTCCCGGCCAGCCCAACCAAACGGTGTCCGGTGGCTGAAATCAAAAGGTACCATCGCCTGGCCAACCCCTGCTACTGTATCCTGGCCGGCAGCCGTCCGGTACGCCCGGGACCGGACGGCTGCCGGGAAATGATGGCGTCGGCAGCCAGCAATCCGCCCAGGTAACTACCCCGGTTCGGGCCCTCCGACGTAACAAATGCGGGCTTTGCCAACCGAACAAGGGTCATAAAATCCCGGAAAAACAAAGCGAACCTCTTTTCTTCCGGCCGATTTTTTTACCAGAAATCCGGTATTATCCAGTGAATTAGCTTATTATGAAAATACATATTCATTTTTACGATTATTTCGATTGAGAGTATTGGTGGGCTCAAAAAAGCAAAAAGAGGGGAGGCGGTTACGCGTATACTTGCACGTCAGTAGAAAGTTTTCCCAAAACCAGATTGCGCTTGTCTTAGAATGCACTTCAAATATTGATTTCCTGCTGACCAATTCAAACCAATAAAACCCGGCGCAGCCGTCAACCGGTTCCACCCGAATGGGACTGGCCTGCTCGCGGCTTGCCTGGCGTACCTCCCCCGGAGGCGGGTGACGCTTGTTGCCTTTCCTCACGCGGGTTTCGTGAATGGATTCTCACCTGGTAAAAATTTTTCAACCCCCGTGCAAAATAGCCCATCTTCTAATCTTCCCCTTTCCGGTGACCAGGATGCCAGTCGCCGGGAACCCATCGCCATCGTCGGCATCGGCTGCCGGTTTCCCGGCGATGCCAATGGTCCGGAGGCGTTCTGGCAGGCGCTCCAACGAGAAGTGGATGCCATCGTCGACGTTCCCGAGGATCGCTGGCGACTCGAATCGTTCTACGATCCCAATCCCGACAAGGCCGGTAAAATCAAGAGCCGGAAGGGGGGCTTCCTCCAGAATGTCGACCACTTCGACGCGGATTTCTTCGGCATCTTTCCCGCCGAGGCCGGGCGCATCGACCCGCAACAGCGCCTCCTGCTGGAAGTGACCTACGAAACGCTCGAAGACGCCGGCACGAGGCTGGAGGATTTCTCCGGCTCCCGGACCGGCGTGTACATGGGGGTATTCATGAATGATTACTGGGATATCCAGGCCTCCATCCTGCAACGGGACCAGATCAGCCCGCACGTGCCGATGGGCGTATCGCTCACTGCCATCGCCAACCGGCTTTCCTACGTTTATAACCTCAAAGGACCCAGCCTGACCCTGGATACGGCCTGCTCGTCTTCGCTGGTGGCCGTTCACCTGGCTTGCCGGAGCATCTGGTCGGGAGAGAGTACCCAGGCCCTGGCCGGCGGAGTGAACCTGATCCTGCGGCCGGAATCCTCCATCATGATGTCCAAGGGCGGTTTCCTTTCGCCGGATGGCTACTGCAAATCCTTCGACAGCCGGGCCAATGGGTACGTGCGCAGCGAAGGCTGCGGCGTGGTTCTGCTCAAACCCCTCTCGCGGGCCGAGGCGGATGGCGACCACGTGTACGCCCTCATCCGGGGCTCGGCGGTCAACCAGGACGGTCGTACCGAAGAAGGGTTCACGGTTCCCAGCGCCGAGGCCCAGACGGACATGCTGCGCACGGCCTACCGGGACGCCGGAGTGGATCCGACCCAGGTTTCCTTCGTGGAAGCCCACGGCACCGGTACGCCCGTGGGCGACCCCATCGAGACCAAAGCCTTCGGTGCCGTGTTCGGCGAACACCGGCCCGCGGAGGATGTCTGCGTGATCGGCTCGGTGAAGAGCAACATCGGTCACCTGGAAGCGGCCGCCGGCATTGCCGGTCTCATCAAGTTGTCGCTGGCGCTGAAACACCAGCAGATTCCCGCCAACCTGCACTTTCTCACCCCCAATCCCAGCATTCCCTTCCACCAGTACAAACTGCGGGTGCCTACCACGCTCGAACCCTGGCCGTCAAAGCCCCACCCGGCGTTCGGCGGGGTGAATTCCTTCGGCGCGGGGGGCACCAACGCCCACGTGGTCATGCAGGCCTATTCACCGACCGGCACCGACGGAGTAGGGCCGGGCGGACAGGACTCCGCCGAGGACGGGGCGGTACAACTCTTTACGGTATCGGCCCGCAGTCCGGAAGCCCTGAAAGCCCTGACCCGGCGGTACGTGGATTTCCTGGGTGACCCGGCGTCCGCGTCCGGGACCGAAGCGAGTCTCCGTGACCTCTGTTTCTCGGCGGGAACCCGGCGTTCGGCGCACCCGTACCGGCTGGCCGTGGCCACCGGTTCCAAGGGGGCGCTGAAAGAATCGCTGGAAGCCTTTTTAGTGGACGAAACCCGTCCCGGCATGACCTACCACAAAGCTACCCCAGGTCATCAGCCTAAGGTGGGATTCATCTTTTCGGGGCAGGGGCCGCAGTGGTTTGCCATGGGACAGCAACTCATGCAGTCCTCGCCGGTATTCCGGGACGTTATTCACCGGATCGATGCGGTGTTCTCCCGGCTGGCGGATTGGTCGCTGCTGACGGAGATGAACCGGGACGAGGCCACTTCACGGGTGAGCGAAACCCGCATTGCCCAGCCCGCCATCATGGCCGTCCAAATCGGCCTGAGCGAGTTGTGGAAATCGTGGGGGGTTACGCCCGAGGGGTGCGTCGGACACTCGATCGGCGAAGTGGCGGCCGCCTACACCGCCGGGGCGCTCACCCTCGAGCAAGCCGTGGAAGTAATCTACCACCGGAGCCGCGGCCAGGACAAAGCGACCGGTAAGGGCCAGATGCTGGCGGTCGGTTTGCCGCTGGACGCCGTGCGAAAGGCAATTCAGGGCCTGGAAGCCGAAATTTCCGTGGCGGCCATCAACGGTCCCGCCATGGTCACCCTCTCCGGCAACAGCGATCCGCTGGCGGCCGTGGCCGCCGCCCTGGACGAGCAACACGTCTTCCACCGCTTCCTGAAAGTGAACGTGCCGTTCCACAGCCACCACATGGAACCCCTCAAGGACGAGCTGATCGCGTCTTTGGCCCACCTGACCCCCCGCCTGGCCCACCTGCCGCTCTACTCCACCGTGACGGGTAAGCGGGAAAATGGCGAGCATCTGGTCAGCCAATACTGGTACCAAAACGTGCGCGAACCCGTCTACTTCACCGATGCCCTGCAACGGATGGTGGACGACGGCTTCGACACGTTCGTTGAAATTGCCCCGCACCCGGTACTGGCCGACGGAGCGGACGAGCTTTTGCAGAACAACCGGGTCAAGAACGCGCTGCTCGTTCCTTCCCTGCGTCGCAAAGAAGACGAAGCCCTCACCATGGCGGGTTCGCTGGGCAAGTTGCTGACCCACGGATACGCCGTCGATTGGCGCCGGTTGTGCGGTCCGGACGCCCGTTTCGTCAAGCTGCCCGGGTACGCCTGGCAAAGCGAACGCCACTGGTTTGAAACCGAAGCCCACCGGCAGCAACGGATCGGCCGTCCGCAGCATCCCTTCCTGAAATCCGGCCAGCAGTCCGTGGCCGACCCCGGCTCCTGCCGCTGGGACGTCAACCTCGACCCGGCGGTTTTTCCGTACCTGGCCGATCACCGCGTGGAAGGGACACTGATCTTTCCGGGTACCGGTCACCTGGAAGTGGCGCAGGCCGCCGCCCGGGCGTCTTTCCCCGGGGACTTCGTCTTCCTGGAAGACATCCGCTTTGAAGCCGCGCTTTTCCTGGCCGAGGAGGGGGAAGCCCCTGAGGTACGCCTGGAAGTGGTTTCGGACGAAGGTAATTACCTCATCAGCAGCCGGCCCCGGGCGATCTCCGACCCGTCAAAGAGCGAAGAGGGGACGGACGTTCCCTGGACTAAACACTCCCGCGGCAAGATCAACCACCTGGGCGACCGGTTTGTCTCCGTGCCGGTGGACCTGGTCGAACTTCAGCAGCGGGTCAACCGGCCGGTTTCCGTCGCCGACTTCTACGTGGAGCTCAAAGAGTGCGGGCTGCAGTACGGGGAATCGTTTCGCCGCGTGCAGAAGCTCTGGCGGAGCGAAGGAGAAATCCTGGCGGCCCTGAGTCTCCATTCCGACGATGCCTACGGCGTTGAATCGTATCATTTTCACCCGGCCCTGCTGGATGCCTGCCTGCACACCATTTTCGCCGCCAAGGAAAGTACCGGCGATCAGAAGCGGGGCATCTACCTCCCCGTTCACATCGACCGGTTCAAGGTGCACCGGCCGTCGGGAACCCGGGTCTGGTGCTACGTGCAGACGACCCTGGTCAGCGACGAATACCTGCAAGGCAACTACTGGATTGTCGACGAGCAGGGGCAGTTGGTGGCCGAAATCCAGGGTCTCCGTTGCAAATACATAGAAGGTTCCCGCGGTGAACAGAAGAATGACCGCTACCAGGGCACTTACGAATACCAATGGTCCCTGCTCCCGGCAGAAGCCGTATCCACGGTGGCCGTATCCACGGTGGCCGTTACGGGGGCAACAACCGACGAAGGCTACCTGATTTTTGCCGACGAGGGCGGCTTGGGCGACCAGTTGATCGACCGGTTTCGGGCGGACGGGATCATGCCGGTCGTCGTCAAGCGGGGAACGGGTTTCCTGCAGTCGGACCGCCGCCACTTCGCGGTGGATGCCGCCAACCGGCAGCACCTCGGCCAGGTGTTCCAGACACTGGCGGCCCTGGGCATCGTGCCCAAGCGGGTGGTGTACCTGTGGTCGCTCGACAGTCGGTTTGACGACCAGCTGACGACCGAACAGTTGGAGGCCCAGCAAAGGGAGCTTTCCACGAGCCTACTCAACAGCCTCCGAGCGGTGGTCGAAAGCGACCTGGAACCGGCAGTTTTCCTAATTACCCAGGGCGTGGAGGCCGTGGTGGAGACCGACCAGACCGTCAACATCAACCAGGCCGCCGTCTACGGCACGGGCCGGGTCATGCGGAACGAGTATCCGTTCATTCCGCTGCGCCTGATCGACGTGAGTGCCGATTGTCCGGCCGGGGAGCCGGGCCGTCTGTACGCTGAATTGACGGCCGTCGCCACCCAGCCGCCCATCGTCGAGATGGCCCTGCGGGGCGACCGTTGGTACGGGCGGAAGCTGGCCGCCGTCACCGAAGAGGGAGCCGAAGCCGCTTCCCGCCGGGTAATGCCGGCGCTGGGTTCGCCCTACCGGGCTTCCGTCAAGGAATACGGCACCCTGGACGGCGTCGTGTTCCGGACCGCCGGACGCCCCGCGCTCGGGGCGGACGAGATGGAAATTCAGGTGCGTGCCGCGGGGCTCAACTTCAAGGACGTTATGAACGTGATGGGTCTGCTCACCGACGAGGCCGTGGAAGGCGGAGTTGCCGGCAAGAACCTGGGTTTGGAGTGCGCCGGGGTGGTTACCGCCGTGGGCGACGACGTGCGGGAGTTTGCCGTGGGCGACGAGGTGATGGCCTGGGCGGCGCACAGCTTTGCCGGGTATACCCGGGCCCGGACCAGTTGCGCCGTACGCAAGCCCACCACGCTGACCTTCGAGGAAGCCGCGACTGTGACGGTCGTGTACCTGACGGCCTACTATTCCTTGCATTACCTGGGCCGGGTAGGTACCGGTGACCGCGTTCTGATTCACGCCGCCGCGGGCGGCGTCGGGCTGGCCGCCATCCAACTGGCCCAGCTGGCCGGTGCAGAGGTGTTGGCCACGGCCGGTAACGAGGAAAAACGCCGTTACCTGCGCTCGCTGGGCATCCAACACGTGTTCGACTCCCGGAGCCTGGGCTTTGCCGACGAGGTAGCCGCCGCTACGGGGGGACAAGGGGTAGACCTGGTGCTGAACTCGCTCACCGGCAAAGGCGTCACGCAGAGCATCAAGTGCCTGGCCCCGTTCGGGAAATTCATCGAGATCGGCAAGGCGGATATTTACGGCGACGCCCGGCTGGCCCTCCGGCGGTTCGGCAACAACCTTTCCTACCACGCGGTGGACCTGGACCGGCTGATGCAGCAGAAACCGAAGCTCGGTCAGGGCCTGTACCGGGAGCTGGCCGCGCTCTTCCAGGCCGGGAAGCTAACGGCGCTTCCCCCCCGGACTTACCCGGTTGCCGAACTCGCCGAAGCGCTCGGGTACCTGAGCAAGGGCGTGCACACGGGGAAGGTTGCCGTGGTGATGGACGAGCGGCCCGTGCCGGTGCTGCCCGCCGCCGCGCTGGCGCTGTCGGCCAACGGTACCTACCTCGTGACCGGAGGAGCGAGCGGTTTCGGCCTGGAGCTGGGCCGGTGGCTGGCCGAAAAGGGAGCGGGCAACCTGGCCCTGCTGAGCCGGAGCGGCGTCAAGTCCGACGGCGACCGGCAGACAGTGGAAGCCCTCCGCCAACGGGGCGTGCGCGTGGAGTTGTTCCAGGTGGACATCACCTGTTTTGCGGAAGTGCGGCAGGTGCTCGGTGTGATCCGCGCTTCGATGCCTCCCCTGAAAGGCATCGTCCACAGCGCGGCGGTGCTCGACGACGCGACGCTGCCGAATATGGACGAGGCCCGGTTCACGCGCGTGTTCAATCCCAAAGCGCTGGGCGCCTGGAACCTGCACCGGGCCACCCAGGAGCTCTACAGCCTGGACGAGACGCTGGATTTTTTCCTGATGCTGTCTTCC
Organism: Cytophagales bacterium; assembly: GCA_014379925.1. Taxonomy (GTDB): domain Bacteria; phylum Bacteroidota; class Bacteroidia; order Cytophagales; family ES-bin-26; genus ES-bin-26. The sequence goes on from JACMKY010000611.1 coordinate 11,157, forward strand.
ATTTCGGCCATTTTCGGCTTGCCGGGACAAGCCAATTATTCGTCGGCCAACAATTTCCTGGACAAGCTGGCGCACTACCGGCAATCGAAGGGCCTGGCGGCTTCTTCGGTCAACCTGGGGGTGCTGGGCCTGTACGCGGGCATGTCCAAGGAAGGCGGCCAGGTGCTGAACGTACTGGCCAACCAGGGATGGTTGCCACTTTCGCTCCGGCAGGTAACCGACAAAGTGGAAACGATCCTGCTCCAACAACCCGCTCAGCGAATGGCGGCCAACCTGGATTGGCGAAGATTCCGGGAGTTCTTTACCCACTTGGTTTCGGATACGCGGTTCGCCCACTTTCTCAGCGACGGTCAACTGCGCAACCAGGGGGCGGCTGGCAACGGTACCTTCAGCCTGATCGACCAGGCGACCGCGCTCCCCGTGGAACAGCAAGCCGGTTTCTTGCAGGAGAAACTGGTTGAATCACTGGCCAAGATCCTGGGTACGTCGGCCGGCAAGATCGACGCGGACGTTTCCATTGCGAAGATCGGGATGGATTCGCTGATGCTCAACCAATTCCGGAACTGGATCCAGCAGAAGCTGGAAATCAATTATCCGTTGATGAAGATCGCCAAGGGACCCAGCATCCGCGAACTCGCCGCGCAGCTGCTGCTGGAATCGGGACGCGTGAACGCTCCTTCGCCGGATGGCCGGACCCCGGACGGCCGCACTGAAGTCCCGGTTCGCGTCGACGGACTGGTCGACACGTCGGGTATTGCAACGGAAGAAGATCTGGAAGTGATTGCCGACAAGTGGCTGGTTCGAAACCGAAAAAACGCGTGGGAGCCCCAGGTCCGAATCTTCTGCATTCACCCGGTTGGGGCGGGGGCCACGTTGTTCAGCCATTTCATCTACCACCCGCCCGTGGGTACCGAGGTATTGGCCTTCCAGTTGCCCGGCCGCGAAAACCGCCTCGACGAGCCATCCTACGAAGATGTTCCCGCCCTGGTGGCCGAGATGGCCCGGGCCATCCTGCCGCTGCTGGACCGGCCCTTTATCGTCCTGGGACACAGCTTCGGGGGCATCGTTGGTTTCGAGTTGATCCGGTACTTGCGCCGCCACCACGGCCTGACCCCGATGCACTTGTTTGTCACCGGCACCATTGCGCCGCAACTCACCCGAAACTGGAAAAAGAGGGATGTGATCAGTGAAACGGCCATCACCAGCAATTCGGAAGAGAAGTTGCTGGCGCTCATGAACCACATCGACGACGTGGCGTTCCTGAAACGCATCCTGCCGGTAATGAGAAAGGATATGCCACTGATTATGAGATATGTGTATCAGGAAGAAGTACGCTTTGACTTTCCGATCACCGGCTTTGCCGGCGACAAGGACGAAGTGGTGAGCGAGAAGGAGGTGGGCTGCTGGCGGGAACAGACCGACGGGGAGTTTTCAATGGAGTTGGTAGAAGGCGACCACTGGTTTTTGAGCCGCAACCGAGACCTGATCCTGAGCCGACTGTCGGAGGCCCTGGCCGGCATTCCCGTGTGACCAGTAAATGGGCGATAAAGAACGGGCAATGGTGAATGGCGGGTCGT
>JACMKY010000612.1 GCA_014379925.1 Cytophagales bacterium
CTGTTCGCAGCGTTGCTTCGCAGGGGGCTGCTGTTCGCAGCGTTGCTTCGCAAGGTTGGTCGGGGCGAAAAATACGGTAAATTTTATTCCCCTTTGGTTGTTCAAACCATAGAAACCGGACCGGTCGGCAGTGTACTTTCGTTCGGGACTTGAAGGTTTGGCCATTTGACGCGAAGTTAAACAAGTTTCGTGTCCGGATTTTTAGGAACACCTCACTCAGCCAGTTGGGGTATCCCCAGGCGAAGTTGCTACCAAAAAGTGTCGTAGGCCTCTGATTGTGCGTAGGCCTCGTCCAGGAATAACCGGTGGTGTTGGCCTACTATCTCCGAAAGTGCGTAGCCCATCACTAAGCAAGAAGCCCTCGTTGGCCGTCAAAACCTTTCCACGGAGGTCAAATTCGATGGTGGCCAGCGTCAAATTAACCGCCGTGAGTACGCCGCTCATCTCCACGGACTGCTGTTATACTTCAACCTTGTTGGTCTTGTGGAGGCGAGTGAGTTGCTCAATTTGGTCAAGATGAGACCGCTCTTTTCGCTGCATCTCCTCCTGGGTGGCTTCCAACTCTTCCATATTCTGGCGCATTTCCTCCTCCTGGGATTTCATTTCCTCGGCTTGCTGCTGGGAAGCTTCCAGCAGGGTCTTGGTCCTTTCAACGGTTTTCACCGACACCAGCGTGGACGCCGTGATTTCCCCGACTTTTTCCAGCCATTCCACCTGATAAGCCTCCAGACGGTGGAAGGAGGCGATTTCGATAATGGCCTCCACCTTTTCATTGTATTTCATCGGCACCAACACCAGACAGCCAGGGGTGGCATCCCCCAATCCGGAGGTAATGCTGATGTAGCCTGGCGGAAGTTCGGTGAGCAGAATGGGGGATCGCTCCAGATAGGTTTGGCCGACCAGGCCCTGTCCAATGGCCACCCGTTTGGTTAGGTGCTTCTTCCGCTCAAAGGCATAGCAGGCGGCCAGTTCCAGGCACGGCTCCTCTTCCTCGCGGAGTAAAAACAGGCTGCCTTGCTGGGCCTGGAGGTACTTGGTCAGGAACGCCACGATCTGATTGCTCAGGTGTTGCCCGTGGTTCTGATGTTGGCGGATGATTTCACTGAACTGGGTGAGGCCCTCGGTGGCCCACAACCTGCGTTCGTCGGCTTGTTTCAACTGCTTCAGCCGCTCCCGCATCCGAACCAGTTCGCCAGCCAGGTTGGTTTGGTTGTGCAGTTGATTGGCGGCACTGAGTCCTTCCCATTCTACTTGGTAGTCGCCCTGGGAGAGTTGCTGGATGAAACCCGCCGCTTTCCTGAAGTTGGCGATGGAGGTGTCGATGAGCTGTTGTTCGTTGGTGGCTTCCTCCGCCGTACCCGGGTCGAACAGGTAGGTGCGGTTGTTTCTCTCCAAGTTGAGGAACAAGTTCCGTTTTTCTTTCCGGTCCCGCTTGATGCGCCCGATGATGAACAACAGGGAAGGAGCGCCGATGAGCAGCAACAGGATTTGAAGATAAACCGTTCGCTGGGTGGCCGTCTGGTAGGCAACTTCCGCCTGCTGGTTAAGCGCGTCCTGGTCGGCATTCAGCCGGGTGGTAAAGTCCGCATAGGCCTTCCAGAGTTGCTTGCCCCGATCCTTTTTCACCTCCTGACTGACAGCCCCCAGGTTGCCCTCATCCACCAGCTTTACTAGGGCGGCGCACACCTGCTGGTAAGCGTTCACCTCTGATTTCAGGAAATCAAGTCCGGTAATGGGGTAGTGCTGCGCTTCCAGCAAGTGTGCCAGTTCTTGGAACACCTGGTCCTTCTTAGCTATGGAACTCCGGTAAGGGGAGAGCAGGGTGGTATCCTGGGTGATGGCGTATCCCCGCATGCCGATATCCATATTGCGAACGATCTCATTCCAGATATCGGTGTTGATGCGCCGGATGCGTTCGGTTTGGACCTTGAGGGCCGTATTTCTCTCCAGCATGTCGTTGTTGTAGAGCAGGCATCCGGTATTGCCGGCCACCAGGGTCAACAGCAGGATGACGGAAGACGTGATGGTGTTGTGCTGTATCCAACGCAGGATTTTCATGGCAATGGGACGTTTCAACTATCATTAAAACAAATAGTTTTATGTGGTAAAAATACCATCTGCAGCAGGGTTTCTGATGCATTAAAGCCGTAAAAACGTACACCGGTACGAAGGAGGGGCAGTTTGATCGTCCGCTTGCGTAGAGGAGTGGATTAGGAAGGGTACCCAACCCTTGAAAATGGCCATCTAAAGACTTGTCCCATTTTATAAATATTTATATCATTTACGATTCACGACTGCTACCCCCGTAGCTCATTGCTGATAAGCACGTAGGGCAAAGTGACTTTGAACAAACGTACTTGCGCGGTCGCGTCTCCTGCTCCAGGCCAGCGGTCCGCCTCACGCCCACGCGCAGTCGCTGCACCAGCAGTTGCTAGCGCCCCGGCCAAATCTACCGACTACGTCTGCAACCTTCCCTCGGGCAAGACCAACTACGTGATCTACCGCTACGGGGAGGCTGACCAGGTGAGGGCACCCAAAGAAGGTAAAACTGAACCACCCCAGTCGGTTGTTTCCAGCAACATTCGGCCGGCGCGCTTAACGCCCAACTCAAGCCAGCGCCTCCCGAATTACTTTGCCTTTCACGTCCGTCAACCGGAAATGGCGGCCCTGGAACTGGTAGGTTAGCTTCTCGTGGTTCATGCCCAGTTGGTGGAGGATAGTGGCTTGCAGGTCGTAGATGTCGGTGCGGTCCTTGATGCCGTAGTAGCCGATTTCGTCGGTCTCGCCGTGGGTGTAGCCCCCCTTGACGCCCCCGCCGGACATCCAGACCGTGAAGGCTTCGGTGTGGTGGTCGCGGCCCTTGAAATCCATCTGCTTGCCCTCCCGGTTTTCCTGCATCGGCGTACGGCCGAACTCTGCTCCCCACACCACCAGCGTATCGTCGAGCAAACCCCTCATTTTCAAGTCTTTCAACAGGGCAGCGATGGGCTGGTCGATCCGGCCGCACAGTTTACCGAAACCCTTGTCGAGCGCGTTGCTCGGGTCGTTGCCGTGCGAATCCCAACCCCAGTCGAACAGCTGCACGAAGCGAACGCCCCGCTCGACCAGCCGGCGGGCCAGCAGGCAGTTGTTGGCAAAGGAAGCCCCCCCGGGTTGGGTGCCGTACAATGCGTGAATGGCCGCCGGTTCCCGGGAAATGTCCATGACGTCGGGCACGGACACCTGCATCTTAAAGGCCATCTCGTACTGCGAAATGCGGGAAATGGTTTCGGGGTCCCGGGTTTCCTCGTATTGAAGCTGGTTGATGGCGTTGATGGCCGCCAGCGATTGTTTGCGCAAGTCGCGGCTCATCCCGGCCGGGTCCGACACGTACAGCACCGGCTCGCCCTTTTGCCGGCATTCCACGCCCTGGTAGACCGTGGGCAGGAAGCCACTGCCGTAACCGCTTTTTCCGGCGTCGGGAGCCTTGCCTCCCGAAAGGAGCACGATGAAGCCGGGTAGGTTTTCGTTGTCCGACCCCAACCCGTAGGTGACCCAGGCACCCATGCTCGGGCGACCCAGCCGTGGGCTGCCGGTTTGCATCAGCAGTTGGGCGGGGGCGTGGTTAAACTGGTCGGTGTGCATGGCCTTGAGGAATGTCACCTCGTCAACCATCCGGGCAAACCCGGGCAGGTGCTCCGACACCCAGGCGCCCGACTGTCCGTGCTGCCGGAATTGGGCCTGCGGCCCGAGCATTTTCGGAACCCCCTTGATGAACGCGAATCGTTTGCCTTCCAGCAGCGACGGCGGACAATCCTGGCCGTCGAGCTTTTGCAGGTCGGGCTTGTAGTCGAAGAGTTCCAACTGCGAGGGGGCGCCCGCCATGTGCAAAAAGATCACCGACTTGGCCCGGGGCGCGAAGTGCGGGGCCAGCGGGTCGAACGGCCTGGACAAATCCCGCCGAACCCCTTCCGGAGCGACCGCCAACGACGGCGGGTCGTCGCTTCCGCAGCCAATCAGCGACGACAGGGCCATCGCCCCCAGGCCGGTGGTGCATTGCCGCAGAAAGTGCCGGCGGGTCTGGTATTCGGCTTGGTGCCGGTAGGCTTCTTCCAGGAGGTTCATGGGGTTACTGCTGTTACGGAGTAAATTAATCCTTACTTTCCAGCATCTTCAAAAGAATTCCCAACAATTCATCCACGTTTTTCTCGACGGAGAAAGCCCTTTCCAGTTCCTCTACGAAAACGGTTTTGTTTTGCAGCTTCAGGAATTTCCAAACCGTACCCGTCGTAACTGTCCCGTAAATGGCTTCCAGATTGCGTCCCCGTTTCTGGTTGAATATCTGAGCGGCCAGCATTTCGGCGATGCACTGTCCCAATCCGCTGTTGACATTGTCGTTCTTGGCTTCCACAATCGTGATAACCGGTGCCGTCAGGAAGCGGTCTTCATTGTCTAGGCTGATAATGAAATCGCACCGGCCCGAAAGCCCCTGCTGCCTGTCCACAGTGAAATCAATGCCGGAGAAAAAACTGATCTCATCCTTCCTGATTTCCTGAAGCTCCAACAAAATAGGGGCTACAATAAATTCGGAACGGGCTTTTTCAGTATCGATTTTCAAGGCCCTGGGCGTTCCTTTTTTCAAAGCCGTTCGGAGAAAATCGCTCGATGGATAGGGTTTTGACTCCTCAACCACACTTTGGCAGTCAACTATTTCCAAACCGAACTTCTCTACCACCTCCATCAATGAAAATTTGTTGTAAGCCATATTCTTCCGGAATTTATAATGAGGCTTTGCGTAGGCAACCTTCCGCAGAAACGCTTTCTGGTCGGGTTCAATTCGCTTGAAATTCAGGTCGTACATAATAAATGGTCGGTCGGGGACGCCCAGTCGGGAACGCCCAGTGTCGGAGGGGAGAAAGGGAATTGAATGTCGAACTGAAGAACAAGGAATGTCCAATGTCGAAGGATAGAATTACTTTTTTACTTCGACCGGTTCGCCGCCGTCCGCGGATGCGGTGCGATTCGACATTCCCTACTCCTTCATCACAAACTCGTCGAGGTTCATGATGGCGTTGGCAACGACCGTGAGGGCCGCCCGTTGTCGGCGGTCCGGCTGGCGGGCACTTTTCGGATCGACCAGAAATTTGGGGACCTCGGCCGGATTTTCCCGGTAGTACTGATCCGCTTGCTGGTACAAGTCGGTGAGCACCCGCAGGACCGGGGGCTTGGGCGCTTTGAAGGTGGCCAACTGGTAGCCTCTTTTCAACTGATCCTCTAACCGGCTACCCGCCTGCTGCATCCGGGACGCCAGGCCACGGGCGGCGGTGAGGTACACCGTATCGTTGAGGGTGACCAGGGCTTGCAAGGGCGTGTTGGTGCGGATGCGCCGGGAAACGCAGACTTCCCGTCCGGCGGCGTCGAAGGTCATCAGGGAAGGATAGGGACTGGAACGCCGCCAGAAAGTGTACATCGCCCGGCGGTAGGCGTCTTCGCCACCGCTGTTTTTCCACTCCATCCCGCTGTAGACTACCTGCCACACGCCGTCGGGTTGCGGGGGCATCACGCTCTTGCCGTGCATTTTCGGACTCAGCAGGCCACCCACCGCCAGGGCCTGGTCGCGGATCTGCTCGGCCGTCAGCCGCACGCGGGGACCCCGGGCCAGGAGGCGGTTGGCCGGGTCCCGCTCGGTCAGCTGCGGGGTGGTCCGGGAGGATTGCCGGTAGGTGTTGGACATTACCAACAACTTGAGCAGTTTTTTTACGCGCCACTGCTGTTCATTCACGAAAGTCAGCGCCAGCCAGTCCAACAGTTCGGGGTGCGACGGCTTGGTTCCCTGCGAACCGAAATCCTCCAGGCTTTCCACCAGGCCAACCCCGAACAACTGCTCCCAGAAGCGATTGACCGCCACCCGGGCGGTGAGGGGGTTGCGTTCGTCCACCAGCCACCTGGCCAGTCCCAGGCGGTTTTTCGGGTACTGGCCGAAACCCGGCAGGGATTGGGGCGTGGCGGGCTGCACTTCCTGGCCCTTGGTGAGCCAGTTGCCGCGCGTAAACACGAAGCTCTTCCTCCGGAAATCGTCCGGATTTTCCTGCAGGATGGGCGTCCGTTCGGTTTTGGCGTTGAGCAACGCCACCAAGGTGCGCGCCACGGCGGGGTAACCGGGTTGGTTGGCCCCCGGCAGGGAACCGGTAAAGAGCACCCATTCCAGTTGGCACACGTAATCCTGCGGGTTCTTCAACTGCGCATTCCGGAAAACGAAGTACAGGTCGTGCTTCCCGGCGGTGGGTTGCAGGGAAACCAGGTTGCGGGCGGGCGACCAGTTTCCCTTCGAATGGTGGGTCCGGTAGGTGCCAATCACTTCGCCATCCAGCCGGTCCTTGCGGATTTCCAGCGTGCCACCGTCCTGGTCGGAGCCCACGCTGAGGATCAGGTTCGTCTTGCCGGCTAAATTCACGCCGGGCAGCCGGGCGTAGCCGTCGTGGCCGCCGCCCAGGTACTTGCCGTCGGAGAGGGCAGCGTTGGTGAGTTGCCCGAACGAGTGCGGGTGAATCTTGGGCTCGCCGATCGTGAGCAGCTGCTCCAATTCGTGCGCTTCCCTTTCGGCTTCCCCGGCCGGCAACTGTTGCTTGATCCAGTCCTTCACCCGCGTGATTTTAGCGGTGTCCTCGGGTTGGTAATGGTGTAAATTCGGGTATTCGCCGGGTACGTCTTCGTCGCGGGTATTGTTAAAGAACGCCATGGACTGGTAAAATTCTTCGTGGCGGATCGGATCGTACGGGTGACTGTGGCACTGCACGCAACCGATGGTCGTGCCCTGCCAGACTTCCCAGGTGTTGCTCACGCGGTCGATCAGCGAAGCGGTCCGGAACTCTTCGTCGTCGGTTCCTCCCTCGTCGTTGTTGGACGTGTTCCGGTGGTAAGCCGTGGCAATGCGCTGTTCCTCGGTAGGCGCGGGCAGCAAGTCGCCCGCCAGTTGCTCAATGGTGAACTGGTCGAACGGCTTGTCTTGATTAAAGGAGTTGATGACGTAGTCGCGGTAGCGCCACACGTTGCGGTACTGGTCTTTCTCGTAGCCCTTCGTGTCTGAATAGCGGGCCAGGTCCAACCACATCGCCGCCCAGCGTTCGCCGTAGTGCGGGGAGGCCAGCAGCCGATCCACTTGCCGCTCGTAGGCACCGGGTGAGGCGTCCCGGACGAAATCCCGCACCTCCGCCTCGGTGGGGGGCAAACCGATCAGGTCCAGGCTCAGGCGGCGCAGCAACGTGGCTTGGTCGGCCGGGGGAGAAGGACGGAGGCTGTCCCGGTGGAGGCGGGCCAGAATGAAATTATCCACCGGATTCCGGGCCCAACCGGGCGACGCGGCCGGAACGGACGGCTTTTTGGGTGGCAGGTAGGCCCAGTGATCCGCCCAATCCGCCCCTTGCCGGATCCATTTTTTCAACGTGGTAATTTCTTC
>JACMKY010000613.1 GCA_014379925.1 Cytophagales bacterium
TAATAGATTTTTATCTTCAGTTCGTGAGTAAATTGAATGACGAATTCTACTCACGGATAGCTCACGTTTTCTTTGGTTTTGACTGAATAATCCAACCAGCATAAAAACCAAAAACCCGCCAAATCATACGATTTGACGGGTTTTGGTATGGTTCGGTGACCACAATGTCGGGGTGGCGGGATTTGAACCCACGACCCCTTGCACCCCATGCAAGTACGCTACCAGGCTGCGCTACACCCCGAGTGGAAATTTCCGGGTAGAATCCGCGGGCGGAGTTCTACGGCTAAAGCCGGATTGCAATTCTAAGCAAAAAATTGGTTATCTAAAACTCCACCCGAATTTTTCTGCACCGTACTTCCCGGTTTCCGTCAGACTACCGCCAACGAGCCGCGGTAACGGAAAGTTGATCGGCGAAGGTCACTAAAGTCGTTTGCAGGCGGCTCAGTCGGGTTTGAATTTCGTTGACTTGCCGTTCCTGTTGCTGAATCTCCGCTTGCCGCGCTGCAACCAGTTCCCGCAGCCTGGCTCGCAAGGCACTTTGTCTTCGTTGGGCTGTACCGTCGAAAGAGGGCATTCGCGGGTCCGCACTCGAACAAACTGATTGGGTTGATTCTTCGGAAGGGCAGTCTTGAAAACAGTCGGCTTTCAGAATGATGAAGGGAAATGATTGTTTGGTCCGGGTGTTCATTCGTTGACAGTTCGGTTTCTCTCCTGTATACTTCTCGCCCTTACCTAAGTAACTTTATACTGCCATTTCCTGACCGGCGGATGGCCCTTTTCCAAAAATCGGGTAAGTCTTAAAGTTCTATTTTGCGCAAAACAAAAAATCTATACACTTCGTATACAAGCATTTGTGTAGTTATCTACTGGCTCAGCCGAGCGAAACAGCAATAAAAACTTTTGGCCAGCAAGCGAAAAAGGCCCAATTTCAAAGTCAACAACTTCTTCTTATTGTTACAATACCGGTGAATTCGTGGCGTAAGCTTTCGTAGCGTACCGGTCATTTTTCAAACATTCTCCGGAATGCGGGGCCTTCCCAACCACCGCGCCCGACCAATCCTCCATGAACAAGAAGCCCGGCGTACGGACCGGTCAGGGTCCGTGCGCCGGGCTGATGCTTTAGTTTGGTTCCTATTTCTCGCCGCTGCTGCCACCCGTCTTCTGGGACCCCTGCTGCAGTTGCATCGGATTTTTCTGGGCCGCCCGTTGCTGCTTGTACAACTCGAGGCGGGTGGGCGTGGGCTTGCGCGGAAAAGAATTGTTTTCGGTGTTGATATCGGCCGTTTCGAAGTAGGGATCCAGGGTGAAGGAAACCACGGGTTTCTTGGTGGAAACCACCTTGGTCACTTTCTGGTCGTTGAGCCGCCAGATTTCCGCCGGAATGCGCACCACCTCGTTGGTACCGTCCCCGTAGTCCATCTTCACGATGAGGGGGCTGACCAAACCGCCGTTGTTTTTGAATTCCAACGCGTAGAAATTCAGGCCGGAATTCAGCAGTTCCTTTTCCTCCTTGCCCAAGGAATTCAGGTAGGCTTCGTACTGCCGCTGATCCGTTTCGGTCGGCTGGAAGCGGTCGTAGGCGTTGTAAAAGTCGGCCAGCGAGGGATCTTCCTCCACCAGGGTCTTCTTCAAGAGCGTGTCGTTGCGGAGTTTGCTCAGCGTTTGCAACTTGGCATCGGCCTCGGCTTTGGCCAGGGGATTCTCCGTTTCCGGGTTTCGCGAATTAGCGCGGTACCATTTGGCATCCTCCAGGGAGACCTCCACGGGCTGGGTGCCGTAGAACCAGCCGCGCCAGAACCAGTCCAGGTCCACGCCCGAAGCGTCTTCCATCGTGCGGAAAAAGTCGGCGGGTTGCGGGTGCTTGAAGGCCCAGCGACGGGCGTACTCCCGGAAGGCGTGGTCGAACAGGGTCCGGCCCATCACCGTCTCGCGCAGGATGTTGAGGGCCGTGGCGGGCTTGCCGTAGGCGTTGGGTCCGAACTGCATGATCTGCTCGGAGTTGGTCATGATCGGGACCAGCGTCGCCGGGTCGCTGCTCATGTAGGGCACGATCTTCTGCGGCTCACCCCGTCCGGAAGGATAGTCGCGTTGCCACTCCTGTTCGGCCAGGTACTGGCAGAAAGTGTTGAGTCCCTCGTCCATCCACGACCACTGCCGCTCGTCGGAGTTGATGATCATCGGGAAGAAGTTGTGACCCACCTCGTGAATGATCACCGAAATCATGCCGTATTTGGTGCGCTCCGAATACGTGCCATCGGCTTCGGGCCGGCCGCCGTTGAAGCAGATCATCGGGTACTCCATCCCCCCTACCGGACCGTGGACGGAGATCGCCACCGGATAGGGATA
>JACMKY010000614.1 GCA_014379925.1 Cytophagales bacterium
ACCACCCCACCGGAATCGCCTACCACGGTGCTGACCCCACTTTCATTGGCAACAGCATCCGGTTAAACCCGGAGGGAACGGCCTGGAAAGCAGTCATCTACTGCGTGGACTGGGAAGGACTAACCAAAAAAGGCACCCTGGATGGCAACGTGGTGAACGTGACCGAAGACGATGCCTGCATTCAGGGAACCCGACCGGAATACGTGCAGTACAACGGCAAGTGGTACGTGGCTACCGCGGATTACGGCGAAAAAGCCAACGAAGTGAGGCTCTACGATCCGGCTCTGCTCAGGAAAGCCGCCCGAACCAGCGAGCCGGGCGTGCTGTTTAAAAAGTTTACCTGCGGCACCTGGGTGCAGAACGTGCACTGGATTCCGGAGAAGAACGTGTTGGTGCTCATCCAAAACCAGATCGAGGGGAGAAGGTGGCGGTTCACGTACCTCGACCTGAAGAAGTCCGTCGAATCGGGCCAGCAGCACGTGATCAAGACCATTGACCTCGACAAAACCGATGAACTGGAAGGGTTCTCGCTGGTCAGTCCCTCGAAGGGCATTGCCGTCACCTCGTCCAGGAAGGACAACGTCCACTGGATGGACGTGGGTTTTTAGTGGATGGTTGACAATGGTCATAGTGAGCGAAGTCGAACTAGGATAGTGGATAGTTTCCACCGTGCGTCCATAACTATCCACTATCCACGCTCAACTGTTCACTGCAATCCGCCACTGCCGACGTTACTTTGGCCTGGTTAAGCGCACCCGTTTTCTTCGGTTTTTCCGGACCCCGAACGAACAGTCAAAATCGTCGTCTCCACCCTGTTTTTCCCGCGTTACGTATTTGTGAACCACCGTACGCCTTCACGGCCAATGGGTTGGCCTTTCCACAAACGACTCACTTTGAAGGGAATGTTACAGACGCCTACCCAATGTTAATCTACAATTAATCCGATTGGCCCCTTTATCACCAGTGGCAAGCCTAGTTTTGCAAAAAAATATTCTGCAAAACTGGTGTTCAACCGACCAATGTTCGGCTACCCCGAGTAAGCCGATGGTTTTGTGAAGGAATCGTCCCCCACGCCCGTGTCCCAACTCCCCCAATCGTATGCAAAAAAGAATCTACCCGCGTTTCACCGGAAAAATTGCAGCGGGTGCCCAACCCCTGCTTGCCCTGGTTTGGCTCGCCTGTACGCTGGGCACGCCGGCGCTCGCCACCAGTAAACCAGTAAAAGAGGCAGAATACCGCCCAACCGCAGACCGGCAACCCACGCTGGTAGGAATAACCGGAACGGTAACCGACGCCAACAACCAGCCGTTGCCGGGCGTGAGCGTGGTTTTGAAAGGCACCACCACGGGCACCTCCACGGACGTCAACGGGGCCTACGCCATCGATGCCGATGCCGGTTCCACGCTGAGCTTTTCCTTCATCGGGTTTATCAGGCAGGAAGCGGTGGTGGCGGGGAACAACGTCATCAACGTGCAACTGAAGGAGGACGTGACCACCCTGAACGAAATCGTGGCCATTGGTTACCAGACGCTGCGGAAGAGCGACGTAACGGGCGCCATTTCGAGCGTGAAGTCGGAGGAACTGAACCTGGCGGCTCCTACCGTCGGGCAGAGTCTGGTGGGCAAGGTGGCCGGGGTTCAAATTGCCCAGGTGAGCGGGGCACCCTACGTAAGCACCAAGATCCGGGTGCGCGGCGTCGGCTCGGTGAACGCCAGCTCCGATCCCCTCTACGTCATCGACGGCTACCCGGCCGGCAACGACGTATTTATCAACCCCAACGACATCGAATCCATCGACATCCTCAAGGACGCCGCTTCGGCCGCCATCTACGGGTCGCGGGCGGCGGGCGGGGTGGTCATCATCACCACCAAACGCGGCAAGGAAGGCAAGGGCCGGTTTGAATACGACTACCTGACCGGCATTGACCAGCTCAGCCGGAAGATTGACCTGATGGATGCCGGGCAATTCACCGAACTGATGATTGACGCCCGCAACGGGACGTACCGCGACCTGGTCGTTAATTCGGGCCGGCCCTGGACCGACGCCATGTATTCGGACAACAACGTTACCCGCATCGGCCGGGTGGGCAATGCGGGCGCGGTGAGCATTCCCACCGACCTCTACGACTTTGCCACCCAGCAACCGATCGCCCCCGCCTACAACACCGACTGGCAGGATGAACTCTACCGGAATGCCGTGGTGCAACGGCATAACCTGACCTTTTCGGGCGGCAACAACGCGGCCCGGTATTTCCTCAGCGGCGCTTACCAGGACCAGGAAGGCATCATCCGGAGCACGGGCCAGGAACGGATCAACCTGCGGGCCAACGTGGACGCCGACCTCAACAAAAAGCTGAAAGTAGGGTCCAGCATTTTCCTCACCTCAAATACCAACCGGGAAGTGCAGGAAGGCCGTTTCAACCAGGGTCCCATCCTGGGCGCCCTCATCTACCCGCCCACCTTCCGGGCCTACGACGAGAACGGCAACCTGGCCAAGAACGAAGTTGCGGCCCTGGCCTCCTCGTTTGGCTACCAGGTGATCGAGAACCCGGTGGCCCTGGCCACCGAAACCAAAATCAACCGGCGGGGCCTGCGGGGTACCTACAACGCCAATGCCACCTACGAATTCATTCCGGGCCTGGCCTTCAAGGTGAACCTGGGTTTGCAGACCTACAACGAGAAGTACGAATTCTACCTGCCGACGAGCCTGAGCAGCGGCCCCAATGCCCCCTATTCCCCGCAGGCCATCGCCGCCGCCCGGGCAGTCGCCCAGACGGTTTCGCAGCTGGACCAGTTGGCGGAGTTCACGCTCAACTACAACAAACAACTGGGTAGCCACCGATTCGACCTGCTGGGCGGCTACACGGCGCAGAAAACGGCGCGGGATGCCATCAGCGTCACCGCCCAGGGTTTCCAGAACGACCGGGTTCCGGAGATTACGGCCCGGGGAGCGGACGCCACCAACTTTTCCCTCAATACCGGTACCGATCAGACGGGCAAATCGACGTGGACGCTCCTTTCCTACCTGGCGCGGGCGGTCTACAACTACGACGAAAAGTACTTCCTGACGGCTTCGTTCCGTACCGACGGTTCTTCCCGTTTCGGTCCGCTGAACCGCTGGGGCACGTTTCCGTCGGTATCGGCCAGTTGGAACGCGTCGAACGAAAACTTCTACGGCGACTGGCTGGGCAATGCTTCCACCTTGAAACTGCGGGCCAGCTGGGGATTGAGCGGCAACAACAACATTGGCAACTACAACTTTCAGCAGACAATGGCTAGCCCGGGCGGGGCGGTTTTCGGGAACAACGCCGTGGCCACCGCCCTGTGGGCCGGCAACGTCCGGGACCTGACCCTGGGGTGGGAAACGACTTCCCAGTTCAACGCCGGCGCGGACGTGGGTCTGTTCAACGGACGCGTGTCGCTGATGGTCAACTACTACATCAGCCGCTCCTACGACCTGCTGTTCAACCAGCCGCTTTCGGCCGTGTCGGGCGCTTCCACCTGGCTGACCAACCTGAGGAATTCGAAGGTCGAGAACAAAGGGTTTGATTTCCAATTGGATAGCCGGGTGATCGCTACCGACGATTTCGACCTCAACCTGGGTGGCAACATCTCGGTGAACAAGAACAAAGTGCTGGACATGGGCGGGGCCAGCACCATCATCACCAACGGCGCGGAAAGGTCCTACCTGACCCACATCACCGAAGCGGGGCAGCCCATCGG
Source organism: Cytophagales bacterium (assembly GCA_014379925.1). Classification (GTDB taxonomy): domain Bacteria; phylum Bacteroidota; class Bacteroidia; order Cytophagales; family ES-bin-26; genus ES-bin-26. The sequence continues at coordinate 3,723 of JACMKY010000614.1, forward strand.
GATGTTCTACGGTTTCCGGGTGGCGGGCATGGTCCGGGAATCCGACCTGGAAAACATCGCGGCGGACAACGCCAATTTCAACTCGGCCACGCAATCGTTTCCCGCCGGATACGCCCTGCTAGGCCCCCCGCGCTCGGCGGCTTCCAGCAACCCCCTGCGACCGGGCGACATCTACTTCGAGGATACCAACGGCGACGGCATCGTGAACGACGCCGACAAAGGAGTCATCGGCAGCCCCTATCCCAAATTCACCTACGGCCTGAGCTTGTCGGCCAACTACAAAAAGATCGACCTGAGCGCCTCCTTCAACGGCTCCTACGGCAACCAGGTGCTGGACGGGCAGGATTACTACCTGTTCAACATGGAGGCTTCCGGCAACCAGTACGCCAAGGTGGTCAACCGGTACCGTTCGGAAACGCAACCGGGCGACGGTAGCGTGTACCGGGCCGCCCGGGGCGGCACGCAGAGCAACAGCACCCGGCTTTCCACTTTCTACCTGCAAGACGGTTCCTTCTTCCGGTGCACGAACCTGACGTTGGGCTACAGCGTCCCCGCCGTGGCCGCCTGGACCCGCAACGTGGTGAGCAACCTGCGCGTCTACGCGAACGTCAACAACGTGTTCACCATCAGCAAGTACCTGGGCTACAACCCGGAGGTGGACTACAACAACGGCGCTAACCTGACCCCCGGGGTAGACTACGGCTTGTATCCCCTGGTGCGGGGATATAGCCTGGGTGCCCGGATCACTTTCTAAGCCGGTCTGATTTCACGAACCGATTGCCGGCCGCCCGCAGCGGTCGGCTACTTACCAAAAAACACGATCAATGATGAGCCATAAAATAGCAAGGTTAGCGGGTTTGTTGGCAGCACTGCTGCTGCTGAATTCGTGCGGGGAGGATTTCCTGGTGGAAAGCGATCCGAACTCCATTCCGGCGTCCGAGTATTTCAAAACCGAAAACGACGTGGCCCTGGCCGTGAACGGGATTTACCAATCGTTGCGGAGTTCCAATGGCATCGGAGAAAGCAGCGGCCTGTACACCGACGAACGCTCGGACGACACCGGCCGGAACGACAACCAGTCGAACGCCGGGGAGCCCTTTCAGTTCAACGATTTCTCCATCCTGCCGAGCAACACCTATCTGAAAAGCCACTGGCTGGCCCTCTACCAAAGCATTACCCGCTGCAACCAGGTGTTGTCGAACCTCGACCAGGTTCCCTTCGCCAACCCGGATACCAAGGAACAGTACCGGGCCGAAGCCAGGTTCGTCCGGGCGCTGGTTTACTTCCACCTGGTGCGCAAGTGGGGCGACGTGCCCCTGGTAACGACCGCGTTGATCACCGCCGACGAAATTGGGGCGCGCACGTTCCGGGAAAAGCAGGCAACGGTGTACGAGCAGATTGTGGCCGACCTGACCGGGGTGGTCGGCAGTCCGCTGCCCGAACGGCAGTCGGGAGCCAACCGGGGCCGGGTGTCGAAGGCGGCGGGCAACGCCCTGCTGGGCCAGGTGTACCTGACCATGGCCACCACCCTGGCCGGAACGGACCGCCAGGGCAACCTGGCCAACGCCAAAACCTACCTGACCGCGGCTTACGACGTCGCCGTGCGCGGCTTCGGTGCCCTCAAGGACATTCCCTACGCCGACGTGTTTGACGTAACCAAAAAAGCCACCAATCCCGAGGTGATCTTCCAGATCGTAAACCGGCAGGGCGACGTCAACTATTCTTCTTCCATCGCGGCCAACAACCAGGCCCAGGGCGAAACGATCAATTCCCTGCGGACTGCTTCGGGCTCCGGGGCCAACGTGACGCCCGATCTGGTGAAAGACTACGAGGTCGGCGACCCCCGGAAAGACTTTTCCATCAAGTTCGCCACCGCCGCCAACGTCCGGGACTGGTTCATCACCAAGTACCGGGATGCGAGCCCCACCGCGGGCACCAATGGCTACGGGGGCAACGACTGGATTCTGCTGCGCTACGCCAACGTCATCCTGATGCTGGCCGAAGTCAACCTCTACCTGGGCGATGAGGCGACGGCCATTCAGTATTTGAACCTGGTGCGCGAAAGGGCGAAGATGCCCCTCTACGAAGTGGTGCAAAACGATCCGGCGTACCGCAGCAAATACCCCACGCTCAAACTGGCGATTTTGCACGAAAGACGCGTGGAACTGGCCTTCGAGCACCAGCGCTGGTTTGACTTGCTGCGCTTTTTCACCACCGACGAACTGGTGGGCTACGTGCGCGCCAAGAGCCAGGCGGATTTCGGGGCGGCCCGGCTGGCCAACTTCAGCGCCAAGGATCGCTACTTCCCGATTCCCTTCGACGAATACAAGCTGGACCCCGCCAAGATGTACCAGAACGAGGGGTATTGATCAACCGGCCGGTGCAAATTTGAATGACGAAGGTCGAATCTTGTCCCGCAGGGTATTGTCCACTCCCTGCGGGATGTCTTTAATCCGGGATTTAACGCATTTTTGGTCTTCGTAACGGGCGTCGTAAATCACCAGTCCCTCGCGGTTGTGGACGCCGATGCGCAGGTTCCAGGTCTTGCCCACGATCTTGTTGCCTTTTAAAGGGCCTGCCTTCCGACTGCGCGATCTTCAGGGGCTTGGAAGCCGCGAGATTACGTGGCCGGGATAATGGCCCTGGACCGGGTCGGCCCGGCGGACGATGTCGGGGGGTGGTGGCGTTCTTGCGCACCGAGGAGGCCAAATGGATCAATGGGCAGCGCATCGAGGTAACGGGCGGCATGAATCCGTAGTCAGCAGTAGCCTGTTGGTAGTTCCAGTAACCCGCTTACTGAAAATACAAGCGGTGATGTCGTACGTCATCACTTGCATTTTGCCCTTATTCGAGCGCTGTCGTATAAGCCGGCCAATCGTCGGTATAAAAGAGCCCCTGCTGCTGGTAGCAAGCGGGCAGCTTCTCCCGGAGGACATCGGCACTGACCGTACTGCATCACTCAGGTGAAAGGCCAACCCGCGTTTGCTCTCCCGTTGGCGGGCCAGCCAGCGCCAAACCCGGTTGACTTTCTTCACCACATAACGTTGTCTGGGGAAAAAGGCCCCGTTAAAAAACCCAGCTACGCTTTCAGCCACCGACTATCCTATTGCCTTGAGATGGATCGTGTGGCGGCTCTTTTTTGACCCCGCTTGGTGGGCGGCAGCAAGCCTGCACCCGGCGTTATTTTTTCCCGACAGCGTCAGTGCTGTCGACGGCCTTCAAGACCGCGCTCATTACGCCCGGGAACCTTGCCTCCAGTTCCTCCCAACGCAACGAAGTCAGGCTCTGGGTGCCTTCCGTTCGAATACGGATAATTCCGGCTTCCCGCAGTACCCGCAGGTGGTGAGACATGGTCGACTTGGCCACCGGCGTCGCAATGGCACCGCATGGCTGTTCACACCCAAGGTTAGCCAGGCACTGCACGTAGTTCAGCCGCACCGGGTCACTCAAGGCGTGCAGTACGGCCGTTAGGGTGAACTGATCAGCGGTGGGATGCGGATATCGTTTCATACGGTAAAGTCCTCCGATTTCTGGCTTAACGGGCCGCTACCCAACCAGGAGCAGCGATCGTGAAGGCAATCACAACAGTTGGGCCAATAAAAATTTAACTGATTTTAATAATCAGGAAACGATCCGGTGAACCCGATTGTTCGACAATCATAAAACAATATTGTTCGATAATTGCAAAACAATAAAACAACGTATCCTTGCCCACGATGAAAACGTCCAGCCTCCGAACCCGATCCCTCCTTGCCGGTGCCGTCACAATGGCCATTGCCTTGTTTTTCGTCACCCCGAAGCTATTTTCCAATCAAGCCGGCTCCGAAAACCGCCAACCTCCGGCCTCCCCACCCGCGGATAACCGAGTAGCCGCGGATGCCTTCCTCGTAAAACGCGAAACGATCACCGACGAACTTCAAACCACCGGCACCATTGAGGCCAACCAGGAGATCGACTTGGTCAGCGAGGTGGCGCGTAAACTGGTCCGGGTGTACGAGCGGGAAGGCAGCTACGTCCGGGAGGGAGCCTTGCTCTTCAAGTTTGACGACGCGGACCTGTTGGCAAAAAAACGCCGAATCGCCCTTCAGGAAAAGCTGGCCAAGCTCGACGAAAACCGGTTCCGCGAATTGTTGGCCACCGAAGCGGTCAATCAGCAGGAATACGACAAGGTACTGACCAACCTGAACGTGTTGCAGGCCGAACTGGCGATGGCAGACGTTGAGCTGGCCAAAACCCAAATCCGGGCGCCGTTCGCCGGTAAGTTGGGTCTCCGGCGCGTGGACGTTGGGGCCTACGTAACCCCGTCTACCGTCCTGAGTTCGTTGGACGACGTCAGCCGGGTGGAAGTTAACTTCACCATTCCCGAAAAGTACGCCTCGGAAGTCCGGCCGGGACAACCCGTCCATTTCACGACCGAAAACAGTCGCCGCCCTTTTGTGGGCCAAATCCGGGCGGCGGAATCAAAGCTGGAGTCGAGCACCCGGAGCTTGCTGGTTAAAGCCGTGAGCGAAAACAAAGACGGCAAACTAGTACCCGGTTCCTCGGCCAAAATAGCGTTCGTCCTGCACGTGGCCCAGGACGGCATCCAGGTGCCTACCCAGGCGTTGATTCCCACGGCCAAAGGCTACTCCCTGTTTCGACTCAACGGCGGAAAAGCCCAACGCCGGGAGGTAAAAACCGGCAGCCGAACCAAAGCAACGGTGCAGATTCTGGAAGGCCTGTCGATCGGTGATACGGTATTGACTACCAATTTATTGCGCTTAGATACGGGTGTACCCGTGACGGTGTCGACCGTTAATTAAAACGCCCTTTCCTGGTTCGTCTTCCATTTAATGAATTAAAAAACACCCTCGCATGAGTTTATCGGGAATGAGTATTCAACGGCCAGTGCTGGCCGGGGTACTTTCAGTATTGATTATTCTGTTCGGCTTCGTTGGGTTCACGTACCTAGGCATTCGGGAATACCCGGTCACGGATTCACCCATCGTCACCGTCACGACCACGTATCCGGGGGCCAGCCCCGACGTGGTTGCTTACCAGATCACCAAGCCGCTCGAAGAGTCGATTGGCGAAGCCAACGGCATCCGGACCATCTCTTCCGTTTCGCGCGAAGCGGCCAGTGTCGTTACCGTCGAATTCAACCTCGATGCCGATCTGGAAGCGGCGGCCAACGACGTACGGGATAAGGTAACCAAAGCCCGGCGCTTGTTGCCCGCCGATGTGGATCCGCCCATCGTGGAAAAGGCCAACAGCGGCGACGTGGTTATTTTCATGGCCGTGGAAAGCAAAACCCGCAGTATCCTGGAAGTGAGCAACCTGGCCTCCACTCTCATCAAGGAGCGCATGCAA
>JACMKY010000615.1 GCA_014379925.1 Cytophagales bacterium
CCGGGGGAGGGGACGACTGCGTTACCGAGGAAATCATCCGTCGGCGGGCCGGGCAAACGTACCGGAAAATCATCCACAGTATTCCGATTTTGCGGTCTGCACCATCGATAGCTTCGTCAACCGCATCGTCAGCGCGTTCACCGAAGAGCTGGACATTCCCTTCAACTACGAAGTGGATCTGGACACCCACACCCTGCTCAACGCCGCCATCGACCGTCTCCTCGACAAGGTGGGGCGCGAGGAGTTCGCTCCCCTCACCGAAGCGATGGAGGCCTTTGCGCTGGAAAAGGCCGAGGAAGGCCGCAACTGGAACCGTCTGCCCGATGAACTGGCCGATTTCGGCCGTAACCTGTTCAATGAGCAGGTGTTTGCCTCGGTGGGAAAAGTCAGGGACCTGAACACGCAGGATTTTCTGCGCCTTCGCCGGCAGTTGAGTTTTCACAATGCCGAGGTGGAGCGTTGCCTCCGCGAGAAGGCCCACGACGCCCTGCGGCTGATGGACGCCCACGGCCTGACGGCCAAGGACTTTTTTCAGGGCGACCGGGGAATCGGAGGATTCTGGACCAAGTGGGCGGGCAAGATCGACCTGGCGGCCGCCCCCAACGCCTACGTACAGAAAACCATCCGGGAAGATGCTTGGTACGGCGGCAAGGCACTAGCCTCCCAGCGGGCGGCAATCGAAGCCATCAAGGCCGGGCTGGCCGAGTGCTTTCACTGCATCGAGGGCATCCGGACGGGGGCGGGAGCGAAGTACGTTCTTTTCCAGCAACTGATGCCCGCTTTCTACAAGCTGTCGGTGCTCAACCAGATCCGGGAAGAATTAAAAGATATTCAGCGCGATAAGAACACGATTCACATCTCCGAATTCAACAAAACCATTCTCGACGTCGTGCTGCGCGAGCCGGTGCCCTTCATCTACGAGCGGATGGGCGAGCGCTACAACCACATCCTGATCGACGAGTTTCAGGATACGTCGGTGCTGCAGTGGAATAACCTGTTGCCTCTCATCGAGAACAGCCTGGGCAGCGCGCACTTCAACCTGGTCGTCGGCGATGCCAAGCAGGCCATTTACCGCTGGCGAGGCGGTGAAATGGAACAAATCGTTTACCTCCACCAGCAGCAGCCCGAAAAGCTGCTGGCCATGAACCGCACCCACCACCAACTGGTGGACGAACGGTACGCCAGCATTCGCCCCCACCTCACGTCCGCCCGACTGAACACCAACTACCGGAGCGCGTCCGAAATCATCGCCTTCAACAATGCCTTTTTCCGCAGCGTGGCCAACGACCATCCTTACGACCTGCTGGGATCCATCTACGACCAGCACTTCGAGCAGGAACTGCCCGCCGACGCCCGTCACGGCGGCCACGTGCAGGTTACCTTCCTGGATAAAACGGGATCGGAGGCGGGGGAAACTTCGTACGACGAGGAAACGATGCGGGCCGTGCTGCGCACCATTGAGGAGGCCCAACGGGCGGGCTACGACCTGAAAGACATTGCCATCCTCAACCGCAAGAACGAACACGGCCGCCGCATTGCGCACTTCCTCAAAGAACGGGGTTTTGACATCATTTCGCAGGATTCGCTCTCGCTCCGGTTCTCCGGTGCCGTCAACCTGCTCATTGCCATCCTGAAAGTGGTACACATCCCCGACAACCGGCTGGCCAAGTACGAAGCCTTGTACCTGTTCCACCGGATCGTCCGCCGCCAAATTCCCGACAATCCCCTCAACGAACGGATCCGCGCGGTGGTCGAGAGCGGCGATGCCGGACTCTTCTACGATTATTTTGCCGGGAATGGCTACCCCGTCCAGTTCCGCCTCCAGCAGGCAAACCTCTACGAGATCACCGAAAAGCTCATCGATACCTTCCGGCTGTTTGACCAACCCCAACAAGCGGAGTACCTCTTTCGCTTCCTGGACGTGGTGCTGGAATTCAGCGTCAAGCAAACCAACCAACTGGCCGACTTCCTGGGATATTGGGAGCAGAAGAAGGAAAGCTTGTCCATCAACACGCCCCGCAACCTGAACGCGGTGACCCTTACGTCCATTCACAAGGCCAAGGGGCTGGAGTATCCGGTGGTCATCCTTCCTTTCGCCGACTGGTCGCTGACGCCGGTGTGGAACTCGGCCATGTGGGTGGACCTGGAAGAGGTGGATTTCGACGAACTGACCGTAGGAGCGGACCCGCTGGCGAACCTGCCGGGCAAGAAACTTCACGCGGCCTCGGTACAGATCGTGAAATCACTGGTCAACACCGCCGTTCATCCGCAATACATCCGCGAGTGGGAACGGACGTTCATCGAAAGCCTGAATATGCTCTACGTGGCACTCACCCGCCCGAAGGACCGGCTCTACGTGCTTGCCCGGAACTACGACGCCCGAAACAGTGGCTACCGCGACTGCGTCAGCCACCTGTTTTACCGTTTTCTGCAAGAAAAGGGACTTTGGCAGGAAGGGGTTTCCGCTTACGTGTGGCAGGAGGGCGTACCCAAGCCACCATCGCCCGGGGAAAATGCGGCCGACAGTGTGCTGGAATTGGGTCGGATCATCGTGCACGACCAGAGCGACCGCATTCGGCTGAGCCGCTCGGCCTCGCGCCTGTTCGACCTGGATACGTTCGAAAAGCACCGGGATTGGGGCCGCAAACTGTACGAAATCATCATCCGTCTCCGGCACGCGGGCGAAGTAGACAAAGTCTTGCGTTCGCTCGTCGGGGAAGGGCTGTTCGACAAGTCGGAAGCCGTTCGGCTGAAGGAGCGGGTGGCGCAAATCATTTCCCATCCCCGTTTGCTGCCGTTGTTTGCGGAGGGCCAGCGGGTGGACTTGGGGCGTGAAATTCTTTCGGGTGGTGCGTTGACTGATGGTGCTTTGTTGGGTAATGTGGGGTCGAAAAGCCGGGAAGTGATTAAACCCGATCGGGTGGTGTGGCAAGGTTCCCGGCCCACGATCGTAGATTATAAAACCGGGAGCCCCGAAACCTGGCACCGGGAGCAAATGGAACGTTACGCGGCGTTGTTTGCCAGAATGGGTTTCCGGGTGGCCGAAAAGTGGCTGGTCTATCTGGAAGAGGGCAATGTAGTGGGTGGGTAGGAAACGCCGGACCCCACCGGAGTACGCGCGTTTCCAAGGTGTCGTGTCGATTCCCGGCCGAATGAAACGGCATCGCCAATTTTCGGTCTTAGAGCCAGAAAGCAACGCCTTTGTCTAACCACGCGAGGAAGGCGCAGAAGGAGGGTCGCTCCGGGACGGGAATCGAAGCGTTTTCCAAGGGCAGGGCGCGTTCTTCCACTACACCGCTGTCTAGGTGAAAAACCTTGATAGCCATCGAGTTGATTCTGCTTAAGCCCGATCGCACCACCGGAATCAGTTTGACCGCTCCTGCCTCACCGGATGGGTTTTTCGGCCGGGCGGGGGCTTTGTCCGCGTCCCTTTGCGCGTTTGGGGAGCAGTCCGGTTGCTGGCCTCCCTTCGGCTCCGGCCGGGGGGGCTGGCCCTTGGCCTGGACGACGGCTGCCGTTTTTTTAGCGGTAATGTGCTCGGCGAACATATCCTGCGGATAACCTATGCCCGTTGAAAAAGGATAGGCGAGCACAACCAGGCAAAGTACAGACGATACTTGAACAAATTTTTTCATTGCGGAGTAGGTTGGGGTGAACACCGTCGTTGGGAACCAAGAGTCAAAGGTAGAAAAAAATTAATACCTTGTTATGCATAGTACCTTGTTTTTTGTTTCCATTGGGAGATAAACGATTTGATTGGCTCCCGGATAACGATTGCGATTTCAGGGTCGGCCCGGCCGGAGTCGGCAATTGCCGTTGATCGAAAGACTACCCTCACGAAACAAAGGTTGCATCCGACACCGTTGGTTTCCTGTAAATGGCGGCCTTGGATTCACTCCTTCGGGTCCAATCCACGTGCCAATTGTACAAATGATTGTTGGTCAATTGATTAAAAAAAACTATCCGACAAAATGTTCGCATTCAATACAGGAAGTGTCCGTTTTCGAACGACTTTCAGCCTGATTTACCCAATCGGTAGCCCAATCCAGCGGTGAACGGGCACCGGCTAGCCAACTAAGCGTTGCTTGCCAGTGCCGCAAGGGCAGCGGACGGGCACCGGTCTGACCGACGGGCAGTGGAATCCGACTAATTTGAAGAGAGGGGCGTTTTCAAATTTTAGGCCAAATCCATACCTTGCCGTTTCATTCGTAACCAACGCAATCCGTATGTCAGGACACAGTAAATGGGCGACGATCAAGCGCAAGAAAGGGGCGCTTGACGCGAAACGGGGGAAAGTATTTACCAAAATCATCAAGGAAGTGACCGTTGCGGCCCGGATTGGCGGATCCGACCCCGATGCCAACCCGCGACTGCGGCTGGCGGTGCAAAACGCCAAGGGAGCCAATATGCCCAAGGACAACATCGAGCGAGCCATCAAAAAAGGCTCTGGTGCCGACGGGGCCGATTACATTGAAACCACCTACGAGGGAAATTACGGCAGCGTGGGAATTTACGTGGAGTGTACCACCGACAACCTCAACCGCACCGTAGCCAACATCCGCGCCGCCTTCAACCGGCACGGGGGCAACCTGGGCACCAACGGCTCCCTGTCCTTTATGTTCTCCCGCAAGGGCGTATTTGAAATCGTGCAACCCGCCGGATTGGATCTGGACGACTTTACGCTCGAGTTGATTGATGCGGGCGCCGAAGACGTGGAGGCGGAAGAGGGCTACATCACCGTTACCAGCGCAATGGAAGACTTCGGCACCTTGCAGAAGAAACTGGAAGAAATGAAGATTACGGTGGAAAATGCCGAATTGCGGCGCATTCCGGGCGTACTCACCAAGCTCGACGACGAAACTTTCAAGAAAGCGATGAAGTTCATCGAGGTTCTGGAAGACGACGATGACGTGCAGCAGGTATATCACAACATCGAAACCACCGAAGAGCAGCTGGACCTGATCGATTGAGGGGGATGTCCACGGGAAATTAGAGTTAGGAGGTAAGAAGCGGTAATTGGAAAACCAACCGGCGAAGAAAAATATGGAAACCATCGTCCTGAAGCGCAAATACCTGGGTGGAATGACCGATGCGGAATTCTTCAGTTTCTGTCAGGAATACGAAAACCTGAAGATTGAACGCGATTCACAGGGCAACATCTTTCTCATGGCACCCACCGGAATTGATACCAGCGATATGAATTTTTCGGTGGGAGGAGAATTGTACGTTTGGAATAAACGGACCAAAGCCGGCAAAGCTTTCGACTCCAACGCCGGGTTCACCTTGCCCAACGGGGCGGTTCGTTCCCCGGACGCCGCCTGGCTTAGTTGGGAGCGGTACAACCGACTTTCAAAAAAGGAAAAAGAAGTTTTTGCCCCGGTCTGCCCCGACTTCGTGATTGAGTTGCGCTCCAAGACCGATCGTTTGAAAGCCAGCCAGGAAAAAATGGAGGAATGGATGGCCAACGGCTGCCGGTTGGCGTGGCTGATTGACCCGGTTGAACAAAAAGCCTACGTCTACCGTCCCGGGAGAGAAGTGGAAACGCTGGTTTCCTTTGACGCCTCACTCCGCGGGGAAGAAATACTGCCCGGGTTTGAGTTGGACCTCAAAATATTGTTGCGGTAAACCAAAAGCCCTGCCGGACGGAATCCAGCAGGGCTTTTGATTGATTCATTCCAATTTCGGGTATTATCCTACGCTTCCTTCCAGGCTGATGGCAAGCAGTTTCTGGGCTTCCACGGCAAACTCCATTGGCAATTGTTTCAGCACTTCCTTGGCGTAGCCGTTGATGATGAGGGCCACGGCGGCTTCGGTTTCGATGCCCCGTTGGTTGCAATAGAAGATCTGGTCTTCCCCGATCTTGGAAGTGGTGGCTTCGTGCTCTACCTGAGCCGTTTTGTTGTCTACCTCAATGTAGGGGAAGGTGTGGGCCCCGCACTTGTCACCCAGCAGCAGGGAGTCGCACTGCGAGAAGTTGCGGGCGTTTTCGGCCCGTTTGAAGATCTTCACCAAGCCCCGGTACGCATTCTGACTCCGGCCGGCCGAGATGCCCTTCGACACGATCCGGCTCTTGGTATTTTTTCCGATGTGGGTCATCTTCGTACCCGTATCGGCCTGCTGGTAGTTGTTGGTAACGGCCACCGAATAGAATTCCCCGATGGAATTGTCCCCCTTGAGAATAACCGACGGGTACTTCCAGGTAATGGCCGAACCGGTTTCCACCTGCGTCCAGGAAATCTTGGACGAGTCGCCCAGGCAGATGCCGCGCTTGGTCACGAAGTTATAGATGCCTCCCTTGC
>JACMKY010000616.1 GCA_014379925.1 Cytophagales bacterium
ATGCCCGTGCTGATGCCGGGAAAAGCAAGGGTTCGGGCCCCGATTTCCGTGGCCAAACGAAGGCTGTTGCGGTAACAGGCGGCCAGCAAATCCGCTTCCTGATGGTTTCCCCCGTTCCAGACCGGCCCCACCGTGTGGATAACGTACCGGGCTGGCAGGTTGCCCGCGGTGGTGACAACCGCCTCTCCGGGGCGGCAGCCGCCTTGCCGGGCGCGAATGAGGCGGCATTCATCCAGAATGGCCTTTCCGCCCGCCCGGTGAATGGCACCATCCACGCCCCCACCGCCCAACAAGGAGGAATTGGCCGCGTTGACAATGGCATCGGTGTCCACCCGGGTAAGGTCCCCCCGGAAAAGAACCACGCGTTGGTTGGGTTGAACGGCACTCCGCCAGGATGCTTCCATTTTCTAACTCGTTAACGAAAGCGGATTGTTATCCGCCAGATTGAGTTACTTGGCTTCTCCCTTGCCGAGTCCCGGCTGCGTGATCCGGAAGTTCTCCTTCGCTTTGGCCTCGTCCACCATCTTCTTCACGTCGGCCAGCAGTTTCTTGGCGTCGTAGAGGATGCCGTCCTTGATGGTGTATTTCACGCCCCCCACGCGCACGACTTCGTTGCTCGGCGTCAGCTTGATCGCGCCGGTACCGTAAAGAACTTTCAGGTTCCGGAGCGGATTTTCTTCCACGATCAGGAAGTCGGCCAGTTTGCCCACTTCCACCGAACCGATCCGGTCGGCCATCCCCAGGGCTTCCGCCCCCTTCAGCGTGGCCGCCCGGATCACCTCCAGCGGGTGGAAGCCCGCCTCGCGCAACAGCTCCAGCTCGCGGATGAAGGCGAACCCGTAGAGTTGGAAGATGAAGCCCGAATCGGAACCCGCCGTCACGCGGCCGCCCCGGTTCTTGTACTCGTTGACGAACGTCATCCAGAGGCGGTAGTTTTCCTTCCAGGCCACTTCCTGTTCCGTGCCCCAGTCGTGCCAGTGCGAACCGTGCGAAACGCGGCTGGGCTGGTAGAAGCGCCACAGCGAGGGCAGGGTGTAGTCTTCGTGCCATTCGGAACGGCGGGCGAGCATCATTTCCCGGTTGGCTTCGTAGATGTTGAAGGTGGGATCAATGGTGAAGTCCAGGGCGATGAGCGAATCCATCACGCGGTTCCACTTTTCGCTGAAGGGCTTGGCGGCCTGCTTCCAGAGCGTGCCGGCCTCGCCGAAGCGATCCTGCTCGTTGGCGTAGTTGTAGTCGAGGGGATAATCCTGGATGGTGCGGTCGGTAAAGAGGGCTTCGGGCAGGCCGTACCAGTGTTCCATGCTGGTGAGTCCCATCCGGGCCGTCTGCAGTACGTTGAGCCGGGCCACGTCGAGTTGGGCGTGGTGACAGGCCGAACGCAGGCCCTGTTTGCGGGCCTCGTCCAGGGCGGCGGCCATGATGTCGGGGCGCGCGCCGAAGAACTTGATGCCGTCGGCTCCCTTCTTTTTGTTGTTTCTCACCCAGTCGCGGGCCTCCTGCGGAGTAGCAATCGGGCTGGGGCTTCCCTGCCCGAACGAGGTGTAGGCCAGGATGCGCGGGGCGGTGATGGTGTTCTGGTCGCTCTTGGCGCGGTGTTCGAGCACCCAGTCCAACCCGTTGCCCGCGCTGGGGTCGCGGATGGTGGTGATGCCGTGCGCCAGCCAGAGCTTGAAAACGTACTCGCCGCCCGCCCCCTGTCCCTCGCCGCCGATGTGGCCGTGCATATCCACCAGACCGGGCAGGAGGTACATCCCGCCCGCATCCAGTTCCCGGTCGCCGGGATTGGCCGCCGGACGATCTTTGGGGTTGATGGGCACGCCGGGGAAGCCCACGTTCTTGATCAGCACAATTTTGTTTTTTTCCACCACGATGTCCATTGGACCGATGGGCGGCGAACCCGTGCCGTTGATGAGCGTCACGCCCCGGATAATGAAGCGGTTGAACGGTCCTTCCCCTTCGGCACGGGGCGGGGATTTGGCAACCTGGGCGGAAACGAGAAGCGGAAAAAGAAGGCCCAGGCAGGCCGCCACGAATCGGGTTGGTGGTAGGCAGTGGTAAGTCATAATTTAGTAAGTGGTAAGCGCTAATTTAACGCCTATGGTCCAGGTTAGGTGATTATTCACGCGAGGCGGTTCGTTGATTCAACCAATCGGGCCACTCCGGAAATCGGCATCCGCTACCCGGAGCCGATCCCGTCTTCCGGGTAGCGGATGCCGGCCTCTTCCCGAACCCAATCCATCACCTCCATCAGCAGCAGGCTGTCCCGGTGACTCATTTGGGGGCATTCGGTCCGGCCTTCGCGCAGGCATTGCATCACTGCTTCGGCTTCGTATTGGTAGCCGTTGCCGATCGGGTCCGGCTGAATCAGCACCGGTTCCTGGCCGTCCTGGTGGAGCGTGAACGAGGTGGGAGCCAGCCAGCGGGCGTGCATCCGAATGCCGCCGCGGGTTCCGGCCAGGTAGGCCTCGGTGGGCGTACTGGCCAGCAGGGTGGTATGAAGCGTGGCCAGGGCGCCGTTTTCGTAGCCCAGCGACACGCTGCACTGTTCGTCCACGCGGGTGGAACCCAGGTGGGCCAGCACCTTCACCCGGCTGGGCTTTCCGAAGAGGGTAGTCGCCAGAAAGAGGGGATAGATGCCGATGTCCAGCAGGGAACCGCCGCCCAGCGCCGGGTTGAACAGGCGGCCCTCGGGTTTGAACTCGGCCCGGAAGCCGAAATCGGCCTGGAGGGATTTTACCTCCCCGATGGCTCCTTCGGCGACCAAATCCAGCACGCGCTGCATCGAGGGCAAGAACCGGGTCCAGAGTCCCTCCATCAGAAACGTCCCGTTCTGCCGCGCCAATTCCACCATGTCCCGGACCTGGCCGGTGTTGATGGCCAAGGGTTTTTCGCAGAGCACGGCTTTCCGGTGGTTGAGGCAGAGCAGGGTGTGCGCGTGGTGCGCCACGTGGGGCGTAGCCACGTACACCACGTCCACCGCCGGATTTTGAACGAGGGCTTCGTAGCTCCCGTAGCGATGGGGCACGTGGTATTCTTCCCCGAATTGGTTGGCGCGGTCGAGCGAGCGGGAGGCCACGGCCAGCAGCTTCGCCCCGGAAAGTACCTTCAGCCCGTCGGCGAATTTGCGGGCAATCCGGCCCGGCCCGAGAATACCCCAGTGGATGGGTTTGGTCATGGATTAGAAAATGGGAATGCGTACATTGGGGGCATCTCAGAATTAAACCGGGCACTTTTCAAAGGCGACCGTAAAGTAATGGTTTCGGAACCGATTCCTGGTCAACATCCTAAAAAAAATCTGCGTAGAAGGGAACTATGACGCGGGAAGAAAAACTGGACCGAATGCTTCAGTACCTGAGCGAAGGCCCGAAGCCGGAGACCAACGGCTTGCGTGAACTTTGTGAACGCGAACTGGGAATGAACGCGGAAGACTACCGGACACTGGTTGGTCAGCTCCTCCGGGACGGAATGGTCGAGGGGGAACCGCACCCGGATTCGCTCTCCATCACCGCGGAGGGGCGCTTCCTGCTCATCGGCGGCGGTTACGGAATACGCGTTCTTTCCTGGGACTACCAGAGGAAACAAAGGCGGGCGGCTCGTCAGGAAACCGCCAAGGCAATCCTGAACCGGGGCCGGACGGCCTTGCGTTGGGGCAAGTTGGGAACGGTTGTTCGGCAGAAGCCCGGCGCGTTGGGTCGGAATCAACCCGGGACGTTCACCCGGGGCGGGCGCGAAGCCACCAAACGGCCCGGCCACCCCGTGGCTCCGGATCCGGATTGGCTCCCCGTCCCGAA
>JACMKY010000617.1 GCA_014379925.1 Cytophagales bacterium
GTTGCAGGTTAGAAGGTTGCAGGTTACCAATTAGGAGGCTACGGGTTAGCAATTCGGATTGCTTGTATAATTATTCAACCTGCAACTTGCAACCCATCAACCTGCAACCTGTAACCCTTATTCATTCAGCCACTTCTTCAGGTCCGGGTGGATGACGGCGGTGATGAGGGAATCGTTTACGTTTTCCCTGGTCACCATCCGCACCCCGGTATCGATCATCTTTTCGTAGGGTTGGCCCCGGATCACGGCCACGGCCGTCTTGACGCTTTCGTACCCCATCCGGAAGGGATCCTGCACGGCCAGGCCCTCGATTTCACCTTTGTTGAGTCCGGCCAGCAGGGCTTCGCTGGAGTCGAAGCCCACGAACTTGATCTTGCCCGCCTTGCCCGCCGTTTGCAGCGCCCGCAGCATGCCTTGGGAAGCCGACTCGTTGGAGGCGAAAATACCCTCCACCTGCTTGAACTGGTTCAGTAAATTTTGCGAGGTCTGGAAGGCCCGTTCGATGGTTGCACCGGCGTACTGGGTGGTGGAGAGCAACTCGATGTTGGGGCCGAACTCTTTCATTCCGTCCAGAAAACCGGCCTCCCGTTCGAGGGTGCTGGCGGAACCTTCGCTGTAGCGCATCATCAGGGCCTTGCCCTTGCCGCCCATCACTTCGGCTAGTCGCTGGGCGCAGAGGCGGCCTCCTTCGCGGTTGTTGGTGGCTACGTAGCTGGCGTAGCTCTTGTCGTTGAGGTCCGAATCGAAGATAACCACGGGAATCTTGCGGTTGAGGGCCGCTTTCACGGGAGGCACGAGGCTGCGGTCGTCGAGGGGGGCCAGGATGAGGGCATCCACGCCGCGGCTCACGAAGTTTTGCACCACCTGAATCTGCATTTGCCGATCGTCCTCCTTCTGGGGTCCTTGCCAGATCACTTCCACGCCCAGTTCCTGCGCGGCCTTTTCGGCTCCCGCGTGCACGCTCTTCCAGTGCTGGTGCGTGCTTCCCTTGGGAATGACGGCGATCTGGAGCAGTTTGGCATCGCTTCCGGTGGCAGCGTCTTTCTTGGTATCGTTTCCCCCGCAGGCAGCCAAAAAGGCCAACGAAGCGACGGCCAGCTTCGTCAACGCGTATTTTTTTGTGTTCATCGGGAAGGTGAAATTGAATAAGGTTGGTTTTCAGTTCGACAAATAAAGCAAAATCCGTCGGCTTTCGCTTCCGTGGTCAATATAGGAAATTTTTCGAAGGGGAAACCGTTGTTCGGTCAGCACGGAGGGCAGCCTGATCCCGGAAGGGATGGGTGAGGATGTCGCAAAAAAATCCCCTTACCACCAAGGCAAGGGGACGGTGCCCAAAAAATCAGATTACGCTCAGCTACCCGTTAGAATTTCAACCCGATTTCCAGCGACAAGGTACTGTTCAAGGTTTTCATGTTGTCATTGAGGTCCTGACCGTTGTATTCCAGGCCCCGAACGGCGTTGAGCAGGCCGCGGTTGTAGGTGAGGCCACCGAAGAAAGTCGTGTTTTCGCCCATGCGGAATTCGGTTCCGAGGCCCAGCAGCAGGCTTACGTCGACGGGTTTGTAGATCTTTTTGCTTTGATTTACCGATCGTGCGTACAGCGCGTTGAGGCTTTTATCGATGGCCCTTTCAGCCAATTTTGCGTCAAATGTGCCGCCCAACTGGAAGTACAGGCGGGCATCGGGAGCCACTTCGTTGGTAAACAGCTTCAAGGTAACCGGAATCTGCAAGTATTGAAGGTTGTACTCGCTGCTGCCAATCACCGTCGGCGAGGTCATCGGATCGTTGGATTCGGGGAAGCGGACTCGGTTGAAAGCCGACCGACGAATGGTGTACCAGAGGCCGGTACTGAAAGCGTAGTTGTCGGTCAGCATGAAATCGGCGGTCAACCCCCCGCTGAGCCGCACCCCCGATCCGTTGTTGGTAATTTCGTTGGAGATGCTTTCGCTCTCCACCGAGTTGAAGGCCAAACCGGGGGCGAACCGGATACCCAGCCGGACCGATCCGCCGTCGTAGCTGCCCGCGTACGAGACCGACGGGGTGGATTGGCGCACGGCGGCCGTGTCCTGGCGCGGGAGCGTGGTGATGGTGGTTTCGGTGGTGGTGGTTTTGACGCGGGTGCTATCCATCTGCTGGGCAGATACGACCCGGGTAACGGCTAGCAGGCCCGAAAGGAGGAGGATGTTTTTCATAATTTTACGTTTTCGCTGATTTATACCTTTGCCCTATACGATGAAACAAACCTTTTGTTTGCTCCTGTTTGGTTTCTTCCTCTGCGGCTGCGTCCCTGATTCCGACCGCCTTCCCGATGTATCGGGCATTCCCATGTCCGTCCGGATCCGGCGGCTGGAGCGGGAGATTTTCGGGCTCCGATCCAAAGACGAAGTAACGTCCTTTTTGGACGCCAATCCGCTCTTCGCCGAAAACTTCCTCCAGCGATCCGCCGCCCCCGACGATTCCGTCGTGGTAAACCAACTTTACCGGATGGTGACCGACGAGCACCTGGATACGTTGTACCGGCAAACCCAAACGGTGTTCGCCGACCTGAGCGGTCTGGAAGCGGAATTCGCCGACGCGTTCCGGCACGTCAAGCATTACTATCCGGCCTTCCGGGCGCCCGAAATCCACACCCTCGTCACCGGATTCGGCAGTGACCTGTTCGTCTCCGACAGCCTGGTGGTGATCGGCCTGGATTTCTACCTGGGCGACCGGGGGAGGTACCGGCCCAACGTGCCCAACTACCTCCAGCGGCGATACCGGCCCGAATACCTGGTGCCATCGGCCATCGCCCTGCTTTCGCAATCCTACAACGCCACCGACCCGGGGGATAAAAGCCTGCTGGCCGAAATGATTTTCTACGGCAAGGCGTACGAGTTTACCCAGGCCATGCGACCCAACGCACCGGATAGTCTCCTCATCGGGTATACGGGCAAGCAGTTGGCCGACACGGAAGCCAACCAGGCGGTGGTGTGGGCGCACTTCGTGGAAAAGAAACTCCTCTA
>JACMKY010000618.1 GCA_014379925.1 Cytophagales bacterium
GAGGAGGAGTTCAAGCAAAGCATCGGCCTGCCCGCCACGGCCGGCGAGAAAGGCTACTCCAGCATGGAGCGCGTGTCCATCCGCCCCACGCTCGACGTGAACGGCATCTGGGGCGGCTACACCGGCGAGGGCGCCAAAACCGTCATTGCCTCCAAGGCCTACGCCAAAATCTCCATGCGCCTGGTGCCCCACCAGAGCAGCGAGGAAATCAGCGAGAAGTTCCAGCGGCACTTCAGCAGCATCGCCCCGGCCGGCGTCACGGTGAAGGTGACGCCCCACCACGGCGGCGAGCCGGTAGTAACCCCGGTGGATTCGGTGGCCTTCCGGGCGGCGAGCCGGGCGTTCGAGGAAGCCTGGGGAAAAACGCCCATCCCCAAGCGCGAGGGCGGCAGCATTCCCATCGTGGCCCTGTTCGAACGGGAGCTGGGACTCAAATCGGTGCTGATGGGTTTTGGCCTGGACTCGGACGCCATTCACTCGCCCGACGAGCACTACGGCGTATTCAACTACCTGAAAGGCATTGAAACCATCGCGCTGTTTTATCAGCACTACGCGGCGATGGCAAATCTCGAACAACGATCGTGAATGCGAAACGGCGGGTGGCAACCCCCGACGGCACGGAAGAGAACGGCGGCGGGGGTTGCCATTCCGGCGGAGCACCGCCGTTGCCCGCCCAACGGGTTTTTTGTTTCAATAGGCCAAGCCGTACCCCTCTCTAGAACCTCCTCATTTCCACGCAGGCTGCCACGGCTTCGAGGCTTCAAAAAACGCGGGCGTGAGGGCGGCCGCCCACAGTTGAGCGGCTTTGGTGGCGCCGGTTTCACTCAAGTGGATGCCATCGTAGCGGTCCTCTTTCGCCAGGGCGTCGTAGTCCGGCCCGGGAAAGCAGTGGGGTTCCTTCGCCATGCGGTCCTGCACGGACCGCACCACGGACGGCGCGTTGGTCGTGTGGCGGTTCACCACGAGCGCCAGTTCCGGATAGCCCAAATCCTGGCGGGCCTGTTGGATGAATAGTTGATAGTTCCGGAAAATCCGTTCCTCCTCCTTCTCGGTCCAGTCGTTGGCGCCCTGATCGGCCAAAAGGGCCCGCAGTCCGGTCAAGGGAATGTATTTTTTGAACGTATTCAGCAGATTGACGTAGGGCATCCGAATCGCCGACCGGACAAAACCGTGCTCGAAGGGAATATTCTGCGCGGATTTCGCCCAGTGTTCGAGGCTCGTTCCGCCGAAAGCCGCGTTGTAGAGGAGAACGGGCACGTTTTCCCGCTGCGCCACCCGCTCGGCGAACTTTGACCAAAAATACGCACCGTGCGCGAACGGCGCGGGTGCTACCCCCGTGGCCGCCGGCACGAACACCGGCTCCGGCAAATACCGGGGATCACCCGTTTTCAGGTACGCATCGAAACGCGCCTGCTTCTCATCCACTGCAACGACACTTACGCGGTCGTCGGTTGCCCCTTCGAGGTTGGTGTCGCCGCCCTGCGCAACGGAATGCCCCACCGCGATGAATACTTCCCCGATTCCCACTCGCTCCACTACTGCCGGCGCAGCCACCGATTTTCCCGTCTTGGCCCGCACTTCCAGGTTGTACCAGCCCCCCTGCCCGTTCACGGTTCCGGAGAAAGTGCCGTTGGACGGAGGGCCCCCCACTGGCATCCAGGCCGTAGTGACCCCTTGTCCGGGTGCGCGCGCCACCAGCCGCGCCTCAATGGACGTCGTTTTCCCGGGGCACGTTCCCCGGACCGGAATGACCGCCTGGTTGGTGTTGCTGCGCTGGTAAACGATCCGGCTGACGGGCGTGGTAACTTGCAGACGGGTTTCCTCCGGTCCGGGATATTCATCCTGGCTTTTGAGACGCGACGGAACGAACGCTTCCCACCGGGAAAAGGCTTCCGGCGGACTGGCGGTTACGCGGGTTGGGAAATGCGAAAAGGTGGACAGGAAAACGGATGCCGCGCAGGTGGCTAAAAGCTTCATTTTTAATGGTTTGTGGACAATTACTTTCCGGCAAGAAGTCGAACCGCTCAATCGGTATAATCCACCCAGACCACCATTTTTCCGGCCTCCCGGTTGTCCCAGGCGTAGTATGGAACGCAAGTGAGGGTATTTTTGCCAACGGTAGTCCGCAACGTTTTGATGCCCTTGAGCGGTCCCACCCCATCCACTACCCCGAACTGATTTTTTGCCGATAGTTTCAGTTGGCTCAAATCAACCGAGGCATTGTCCGTCTGCTCCAGGCAGTACACCACCGGCCCCCTCTGAATCGCCCGTTTGCCCAGATTGGCCTTTACCCGGGGGTCGGCAGCCACCATTCGGACTGGCATGTCCAGGTTGAGGGAAATCACGTCCCCCGGGCTCCATGGCCGGGAAAGCACCAGGTACCCCAGTTCCAGTTCTTTCGGCGTCATTTTTTTGCCATTCAGCCGAACGGAGTAAGATTGGCACCACGCCGGAATGCGCAGTTTGATTTTACCGTCAACCACCGACTTCGGCTCAATTTTCAACGTGACGTCGCCATTCCAGGGGTACTCCGTTTGTTGGGACACCTTCACGGCAACGCCGCCCATTTCCAGGCTGGTTTCGCTGCCCACGTACAGGTTAACGAACAGTTCGTTGTCCTTCACCATGTACACGTAGTTGCCAACTGAAGGCAGGAAACGCGAAATGTTGCTCGGGCAACAGGCCGTGCCGAACCACCTTTGACGGTGGTGTTTCCCGTCCGATTCCAACGGGTTCACGTAAAAAAAACGGTCCCCCGACAAGGACACCCCCGCCAATACGGCGTTGTACATGGCCCTCTCCATCACGTCGGCGTATTTGCTGTCGGCCGTGAGCAGGTTCATCCGGCTGTTCCAGAACACCATGCCCACCGAAGCACAGGTTTCGTTGTAGGCGGTTTTGTTGGGCATATCGTAATCTTCCAGAAATCCTTCGTTGCTTTCCGAAGACCCGATCCCGCCGGTGATGTACATGTTGCGCCGCACGATGTCGTCCCACATCCGGTCCAGGGCGGGCCGGTACTGCGCATCCTTCAGGGCCGCTCCCACGTCCGCCATGCCGGCCAGCATGTAGGACGCCCGGACGGCGTGCCCGGTCACGCTGCTCAGGTCGGCAACCGGCGTTTCGTTCTGGCAATTCCGGTTACTGAATTCGTTGGCCGCCCACATGGGTCCGGTTTCGTGGCCGTGCCCCCTTTCGTCGAGCAACCATTTGGCCAGGTTCAGGTACCGCTTTTCCCGGGTGACGTGGTAGAGCTTGACCAAAGCCAGCTCGATTTCCTGGTGACCCGGAATCCAGTGCCTTTTTCCCGGTCCGAAAGTGGCGTCCAGGTGATCGGCAAACTTGATGGCCACGTCCAGGAAAGCCTTTTTACCGCTCGCCTTGTAGTAAGCCACCGCCGCTTCGATCATGTGCCCCCCGCAGTACATCTCGTGTCTTCCCGAGTCGGTCCACCGTCCGTGTTCGGGCCAGTAATCGGGCTTGTGGGGAAGGGTGAAAAAAGTATTCAGGTAACCATCCGGCCGCTGGGCCTTGGCAATCAGGTTGATCCAGGCGTCCATGGTGGCTTCGATCTCCGGGTTGGGGTTGTTGGCCAGCGAATAAGCCATCCCCTCCATGGCTTTGTAGACGTCCGAATCGTCGAAGAACGTTCCCTCGAACCCGCCCTCTTTTAA
>JACMKY010000619.1 GCA_014379925.1 Cytophagales bacterium
CTAGAACGGGCGGTTGCGTCCCGGTTGGGATGAAAGGGGAAGCAGACGGCGTCTGTCCAACTGGCTCAAGCTTCCCGGATGGCATTGCAGTGGATTTCCCGAAGTGGGGAGGAGCCGGAGTCCTCCTTTACCGAGCGGAAGGCAACGAGGCGCGTGTTACCCGGGAGTTGCTTGGCAAGTAGAAAAAAATTACGCTATGAAACGGCCGAGCCGCAATTCACGCAAAACTTTACTCCGGCGGGCAATGGGGTAGTACAGACCTGGCACACCGTGGTTGCAGCAAGACCTCTTTGCCTCAGGTCGTCGCCGCACTCCGGACAAAACTGCACCGTCGTCGAAACCGTCTTTTTGCACTTGACGCAACTCACCTGCTGCCCCAGTTGCGCCCCGCCCGTGGCGTCCGCTACGTATTTACCCGAGAGAATGCGTTCGTACGCGCCACTCCGAATCCACTGATCCAATCCTTTGGCCCGGTATACCACCTGCGGGTGCGCCAGTTGCCAGTCGTACATCAGAAACTGAAAGGTCTTTGCCAAGCCATCCAGACCGCCGGTTTCGGAGTACTGTCGAGCCTGTTCCAGGAAGGCCTCCACACTGCGCTCCCCGTTGAAACGGGTAGAACCACTGCCCACTTCATCGTGGCCGAGAAAGCTACCTGAGGGTCCTGGCACACCAGCAACCCGGCCCGGTCGCAGCTGTATTCCGCCTGGCGCATCCACTCGAAAAAGCCGGCTACCAGGCTGGTACCCACCAACTGCCCCACGCCCAGCGTCGCCTTCCCGAGCATATCCAACAGCGGAAGGAGCATCCGCCCCAGGGATTGATAAAGCACGTGTCCGCATTTGATGTGTCCGACCTCGTGCCCGATGATGTAGAGAATTTCCTCATCGGTAAAGTCCTCCACCAAGGCCGACTGGAGCACAATGAACGTCCGGTTCATGCCCGCCGTATAGGCATTGTAGGTAGCACTGTAACGCACGTAGAGTTCCGGCTCGGGAATGTGGAGGATGCTGCAGGCCTCCTTCAGCAGTCGGTATAGCGTGGGGAACTGCTTTGGACCACACCGCACGGATTCCGCGGCGTTTCGAACGTACCAAAAACGATCCCCGGACGCCTCGTTGTACTTGCGCACCAGCGTTGGCAACAGCGGAATCTTTTGGAGTTGCTGCAAGGCGGCCTTGTCGGTGTCGCTGACGAAGGCGTCGGAACTCAGGTAGGGGAAGGTTGTTCTGCCGCTTTCGGTTTTGCTGGCCATTTGAGACGGAGAATGAGTTGCTCAGGGCTTGAATTCGGGTGAGCACGCAGCTAGAAACAACCGACGCTTTCTGATTGCCTGACTACGCGATTCGGATTGCTTTGTACGGCTTACCGCGTACGACTGCTTAACTCCCGGAGATATCCAGCATCTCCAGTTCTTCTTCAAATTCAGTTTCCAGCACGCTGGCATCTTCTTCACTGGCCCCAAATCCAACGGACTGTTTACCCGGTTTGACGCTCAAAAATTTGGTTACCTGGCCGGCATCATCGAAAAATAATTCAACGCAGGTAAAGGCAAAAGCCAGTGGTGCCTCTCCCTTGAATTGAATTGTTTTTTCATTGGTTGCCTTCACGGCTACTTTTTGCGCGCCGGCTTCCAGTATATTTTTGATGTCGCCGAGGTCGAAAGCAAAATTGGCGTCGGTGGTTCTTTCGGCCCGAACGGAAAAATTATTGCTCACTACTTCGGAATCGATCACCAGGCACCGACCACCCTCCCGAACGGTGGCAACCGCGGGATTGGCTAGTTCAACGGGCTGGTTCAGGAGCATATCACCCAGTTTCGTCTGGTCGATAAACTGGCGATGCACGTCTTCAAAGCTAAAAGAGAGCGTAGAAACCTGGTCAAAAACCGCTTTCAGCGAGGGCGGATTTACCCCGAAACCGCTTAAAAATCCGCTCACAATTTGCAAACCGAGGTCAACCTTCACGTCGGTACTCTTCTTGCCGGAAAGGTCGGCCATTCGGCTGTCCAGAATGGGCTCGTCGGGCGCATTCGCTAGTAAATCCGACAAAGGACCAACCCGGCGCAGTGCGTTGGCCTTTTGGTCCGGGTCTTTCACCAGGACGACCAACGGCTGAATCGCGCTCTCGGGCACCCGGATGAGGTGGAAGGTGGGCATAAAGTCGCGCAATGCCCTGGTGATGGGGTCTTTACAGACGAAGAGTGACATAGGTTTAAAAGGGGGTTAGGGATACGGCAAATGCGTAATTCAATCAGGGATAGGCCAAGGTGTATTCTACAAATAAGTAAGGATTTTCCGGTTCGCCGTTTATTCTTTTCGTGTCGAACTTTACTTTTTCCCGGTGCTGGGCGATGACGTGAGGGTTGCCGGGCTGATCAGAACGAACGTAGTTCACCGGCCGGTTGTCAAATTCCTGCATGAGTTTGCTGTAGGGAATCGGCCAGGGCCGTGGCTTCATATTGTCGGCGAAGTTGCCGGAGACCGGAATCATGGCAATCAGTTTGTCGTCGGTCATCAGTTTGAAACCTTTGTTTTGGGGGGTTGCATTGTGGCTGCCGTGGTGACTGACCTTGTAAAAAACGGTACGCTCCAGCAGATCCTGGGCGTTGACGGTTCGTTCGGGTTCCTGGTCGGTTTTGGAAAACGTCCAAACCAGACGACGGTCAAACCAGGATTCCCAGTTGCCCAACTGGGCATCGCCCGGAAAAAGCAGCACCGGTTTTTTGTTGGTAACCGGGTCAATTTGATCCAGCTCAATGGCCAATACCAGGCTGGTGTTGTTGGTGTGGGTGTTTAGGTTCAAGGCCAGCGATTGGGAGGCCCGGAGCCACTCGAAGTCAATGCGACGAATCTGGTTGTCTTCATCCCCCACTTTCTCTTTGGTGGGTACTTTATCGCTTTGCTCTCCGAAAAAATAATGATTGTATATAGCACTGTGCGTCAGTTGTTTGATTCGCTGCTTGCACAATTTGCTCTGGCGGGGAGAGCAATTGTCAAGCCCATCGGGGTTGGTTACGTGAATCACTTCCCCGAATGTCACCGGACAAAAATACTGGTCATTGAAAGGAGCCTGTTCCACCCACTTCTGGAAGTCCTGGTTAAAACTTTCATCAAACGCTTTGGAGAAGGAAAAAACGTCATTGCCGGCCAGGTTGGCGTCTAAATACAGGTCACCCGGCGCGTCGGAGGAATCGCGTTGCAGCTTGGCCATGTCTTCGGGTGGTCCCAGCACGTAGAACCGCACTCCGGGTGGTACGATTTGCGCTTCCTTCCGCAAAAGAGGCTGGTGTTCAATCAGCTGACC
>JACMKY010000620.1 GCA_014379925.1 Cytophagales bacterium
AAAGAAATGATTGCACTGTTGATTTTCATCGTAGGGCAGGTTACTGTTTCTCTCGCCGTTGGAAGAATAGGTGGAAAAAGAGTCAATTATCTGTTTTACAATTTATCTCCCGTGTTTTTTGCCCTGCTGGTAGCCGTTTATTACCCAGTAATCGGCTGGAAAATTACCGATTTGATCCATCCTAGGCCAGAAGGCGAAACTTGGCGCTGTGGCACTGAGATGATTGGTCCGGTCTTTGGCCCGTCGTTTCTCGGAGTACCAATCGTTCTATACCTTCAGAAGTGGATAACCAGGCTCAATCTCCCAAAACAAGCCTAGTTCACTTGCTGCGTAAACACAAAAGCCCGGGTTGGAATCTCCAACCTGGGCTTTCCATTCAACAGCGATCGGCTGGCTACTTATCCCACCACACGCGGGTATCCAGGTTGTCGGGTCCCTGGCGACCAATGGCCTGTTGCACGTTGCCCAGATTGACCGACAACTCGGAATCCGGGTAACTCAACCGGCGAATGAAGGCGCCGCTGATCGCCCGCCCGGGGTACGGGTTGGGCGTGAGCGCCGGAAAACCGCTGCGCCGGAAATTGGCAAACGTTTCGGGGCCGTTCAGAAAGGAAGCGACCCAATACTGGGTGTTAATCTGTTCCAGTTCCCGGGAGGCCGCCAACGGATTGGCCAGCAGGTAAGCCGCAATGGCGGCGTCACCGATGCTCGCGTTGGCGTCGTAGCTTCCCATTTGCTGCATGTGGGCCCGGACCCCCGCCGCGTACAGATCGGCGGCGTTCCCCGGCGCCCACCCCCGCACCACGGCTTCGGCCAGGAGCAGTTGGGTTTGGGCGTGGGTGATCAGGAAAGCGGGGGCGTCGATCTTGCCCAACCGGGTCCGGTCGAGTTGTGAGTAGTCGTAGAAGCTCGCCAATCCACCGCTGGCCGCCACCGGAACAATGGTACCGTTGTCGTATCCCAGCGGCATGCCGATCTGAACGGTGGTGTCCCTCGATATTCTGGCGGCCACTTGCTCGGCCCCGCTCTTGGCGCCCACGTACCGAACGGCGATGGCGGTCAGCCGCGGATCCCGGTTCGCCCGCAGGTAGCTCACGAAATTGCCCGTCAAGTAGTAGTTGTTGGCTTCCGATCCGTTCAGCGTAGCCCCCAATTCATTCGTGTACAACGTCGTGTGGCGAACCACGCCGTTGTCCGCGTTGGACTGCATCAGCCCGCCCGCCACCGCTTTGGTGACGTAGCTCTGGGCGACGGCCGGGTCGGCCTTGGAATGCCGCATCGCGGCCCGCAGCAGCAGCGAGTAGCCCAGCCGCCGCCACTTGACAATGTCCCCACTGTAGAGCACATCGCCCGTTTCCCGGGTTTTGGTCGCATCCAACGCGGCGGAGGCTTCGTCAAGCTCTTTCAGGATGTCGGTGTAAATGGCTTGCTGGGCGTCGTACTTGGGTACGATGTTCAATTGCAGATACCCCAGACCGGCTTCGGTGTAGGGAACATCTCCGTAGGTATCGGTCAGGACCATCGCCGCGTACGCCCGCCAGATGCGGGCCATGTGGTAGAGGTTGGTGCGACCCGCATCGGTGCGCGTCTTGTCGAGGACATCGACCGCCGATTTGAGCACTTCCCGGTAGTACCGTTGCCAGAGGCCGGCGTTCACGAACTTATTGTCCTGGTTGAAGTTACCCCCGGCTAGAACGCCCCCGTTGGGCGACACGATTTGCTGCACAATCGCCGCCTCGTATACCAGCGTCTGCCCCGGAAAGGAAGCGCGAATGATGGCGTTGTTCATCAAATAGGACGGATTCAGCGCGATGGGAGCCGTTTGGTTGATGTTTAATTCATCGAAACCATCGTCGCAACCGGTTCCGCCAAGGGTCGTCAGTAGGCCAAGTATGTATAAAGCTGTCTTTTTCATAGTTAATTTTTTCAGTAAAAAAGAGTGTACTCCCCTCCTTGAGGGGAGGGGCCGGGAGTGGGGTTAAAACTTGGCGTTCAAGTTGAATCCGATGCTGCGCGTGATGGGCAAGCCGGTTGATTCCAAGCCAATGAGGTTGTCGGAAGAAAATCCGAATTGTTCGGGGTCAATGTTGGGCACCCATTTCTTGAGAACGGCTACGTTGTTGGCCACCGCACTCAACCGCAACCCCTTTACCAGGAAAGTTTTCGGCAGGAACCGCGTGAAATCGTAGCCCAGGGTGATCTGGCGTAACTTCCAGAAACCGGCGTCGTAGACGAACTCCTCGGCGATGTTGCTCGAACGGACGGTTTCGTAGAACGTTTGGAGGTTGGTTTGTCTGGTGTTGACCTCGCCGTTCGGGTTCACCCCGTTGCCCACCACGAAATTCTCCTCCCGGCCGGGCAACGTTCCCTTGTGCAGGCCGTGCCGCCAGGCGTTGAAGTTGGTGCCGGAAATCATCTGGTGCCCCAACTTGAAATCAATCAGGAACGACAAGTTGATGCCCTGGTAAACGAAGGTGTTGGTGATTCCCCCCACCCACTTGGGAATGGCACTGCCGAAGGCGAGTTGGGCGGGCGTCCGCAGGGGCTGCCCGTTGTTGGCGTCAAACACCGGGCGGCCCTGGGCGTCCCTCCGGTAGCCGAAGGCGTACAGCTGACCGAGCGGTTGGCCCACTACCTGCCGCAGTTCCCCGGCGAAGATGCCGGTGCCCACCGTGATGCTGGCCCCGGCGGTGTCGGCGACCAACGCCAGTACTTCGGACGTGTTGTAGGAAGCGTTCAGGGTCGCGTCCCACTGGAAACGGGCGGTTTTTACCGGCGTGACGTTCAGGAGCATTTCCACGCCTCGGTTCTTGCTTTTCCCCACGTTGATCAGCCGGTTGGTGTAGCCGGAACCATCCGACACCTGCGCGCTCAGAATCTGGTCGCTGGTGGTTTTGTCGTAATACGTCAGGTCGAGCCCGACCCGGTTGTCGAACAGCTTCAATTCCAGTCCGAATTCGACCTCCGAAACCCGCATGGGGCGCAGGTCAGCGTTGGGGATGGTACTCGCATTGATGATACCGACCGGTTGTGGTTGCCCGTCCTGGTTGGGGAAGAAGTTGTTGTTTACGGCGTAGTAAAGGCTGTTGGCGTAGGGGGCAACGTCCAGGTCACTGCCCACCTCCGCGTAGGCGGCCCGAAGCTTGCCGAACGACAACCACCCGGGCAACGCGGCGAACGCCTGGGAGAAGACGAAACTACCGGTGACGGAAGGGTACAGGATGCTGCGGTTGACCGGCGAGAGGGTGGAGAACCAATCGTTGCGGGCGGTGGCGTTGAGGTAGAGGAATTCCTTGTAGGAGAGCCCGACCGTTCCGTACAGCGAGTTGATCTGCTTCTCCGTCAAACCGTAAAACGGATCCTTGATCCGGCCGTTCATGACGGTGTATAACCCCCGCACCACGAAGTCCTGGACGGATACGCTGTTCAGATCCGAGCGAACGTACCGTTGGTTGCCGCCCAGGTTCACGTCCAGACCGAAGTCGCCGAACTTGCGGTTGCCTCCCACCAGGAGGTCGACGTTGGTCTCCCGGAAACGGCGGGACTCCTGGATGAATTGGCCGTTGACGAAGCCGGACGGCGCCGCCGCCAGGGGTGCCGCGCCGGTCGGGAAGTTGTAGTCCTGGTCGCGGGAGTAATAATCCTGGCCAATCCGGCCCTGCGCGTACAGCCAGTCGGTAAAGTTGTACCGCGCGGTGATGTTGCCGAAAACCCGGTCCCGCCGGATGTTTTCGAAGCGGTCGTAAATGGAAATGTAGGGATTGGTGCGGTTTCGGAACCGGGACCAGATGAACTCGTTGCCACTGGCATCGTAGCGGTTTTGCTCCAATACATCCAGGGGCATCGAATTGGCCAAGGTGTAGAGCACGGTGGGCGTACTCAGGTCCTGCTGCGCAATCTGGGGGGCATTCTGGTTGTATTCGTTGGAATAGTTGACGTTGCCGGAGACGGTCAGCTTCGGGACGATGTTCTGCGTGAAGCCCAGGTTGATGGTCTTCCGGTTGAACTGGGAATTGGGCACGATGCTCCGGTTGTCCATACTGGCCAGGGAAAGGTTGAACCCCCCCCGTTCGCCACCCGCGGAGAGCGTCACCGTGTTGGTCCAGGTGCTGCCGTCCCGGTAGAAGTTGCGGATCCGGTTGCGCACCGGTTCGTAGGGAACCGTTACCCCGCCGAACAGCACTTGGGTCATTCCGGGCTGGAACCGCTCCCCGAAACTCCAAACCCCCGACGTCGGGTTGGCCGCGGTGGGACGGATCCCGTTTTCTCCCTGCCCGTACTCGTACTGGAAATCCGTAAAATCCAACGGCGTGTCCACCACGAAGTTGCTGTTCCATTCCACCCCGATTCCCTGGCCGCTGCCCCGGCTCTTGGTGTTGATCATGATGACCCCGTCCTTGGCGCGTGATCCGTACAAGGCCGCCGCGGTGGCTCCCTTCAGCACGGTCATCGATTCAATGTCGTCCGGGTTAATGCTCGAAAGCCCGTCGCCGCCGTCCGAGTTGTTGAACGTACCGCGGTTCGCCGTGGCCCCGTCCGAACCCAGGTTGCCCGGATTGATGCCGAAGTTGGTGTTGTCAATCGGCACGCCGTTGAGGACGATCAGCGGGTTGTTTTGTCCACCGAAGGAGGATTGGCCGCGAATGCGGACCTTGCTGGTGCCGGCCGGACCCGTGCCCAGGGAAGTGATGTTTACCCCGGCTATCTTACCCTGGAGTGCATTCATGAAGTTGGCCGTGCGGTTGGTGGTGATTTGCTCCGGCGCCACGGTGGCCGTGGCGTAGCCCAGCGTTTTGGCTTCCCGCTTGATGCCCAACGCCGTCACCACCACTTCGCTCAGCGTCTCAATGTCGGGTACCAGGGTGACATTGATGACGGTGCGGTTGCCGACGGGTACTTCCTGGGTGGTGTAGCCGATGAAGGAAAATACCAGCGTGGCCCCGGCGTCGGCGTTGACGGTGTAGGCCCCGTTGGCGTCGGTGGCCGTGCCGGTGGAGGTTCCCTTGATCACCACGCTCACCCCGGCCAGGGCTTCCCCTTCCTGGGAGGTGACCTTCCCGCTGATGGTCACCGCGACCCGGGTCTTGGTGAGGTTGCCCGCGGCACTCCTGGGAATGGCCGTTGTCTTGATGACTGGGGAAGGGCGGTATTCTTTCGGAAGCGGGGTTTTTGCCTGGACGGCCTCCCGGGAAAAGACGGTTAACAGCAGGCAGCAAGCGGCGATGGTTCCGCTCCCGCTTCCAGTACGGTACGAGTTGCTTATGAGCAGGCGCATTGGTTTTTAGTTGTGATGTGAAAAACAGTGGGTAACGTAGCTTCCGGTTCATGGACAGTGACCTGGCAACCGGGGAGCAGATAGCTCCCGTTCGGCGTGCTTGGGTTCATCGGGATCTTTTCGGGTAATTCTACAAAAATTTAGGGTACAAATTACACGCCGAATCAAAAAGTTGCCTAAAATTCCCGGCTCACTGATTCCGGAG
>JACMKY010000621.1 GCA_014379925.1 Cytophagales bacterium
TATCCCGATAATACCTACTTGGTATGGTGTTAGGCACCACCCAACAACTGCTATCGAGCGAACCAGAAACGGTTAGCAATAGATTAAAGAGCAAGATCAACATTGTTGCCTGTTTATACCTAGCTACTCTGATTCAAGCGTCCACGGTTGAATCCGCCTGTGTTAATAGTTCAAGGCGAAGGGCTGTCCACGGACGCTCTAACCAGTGGAGTAGGAATTACTGGGACCTCGCCTTTCCGTCTACCCGAAAAACCTGCCTTCACCCCCGCCTCAGCAGCGGCAACCGGGCGTAGAAGTATCCCCCTTCTTGGTAGAAATCCGGGCCGCAGTCGGAGAGGAAGCCGTAGCGCTCGCGCAGGTTCTGGTGGCCGATGCCCGTGGAGACTACGCCGGGAGCCCCCCCGGTCCGCGGCTGAAAGTTGTTGCGCACCACCAGGTACTCCCCCTCGGCGTACACCTCGATGGTCAGGGGTTGCTCGCTGGAGACGATGTTGTGCTTGATGGCGTTTTCCACCAGCAGTTGCAGCGCCAGCGGCGGGGTACCGGCGTGCAGTTGCGGGCCGGTTAGCCCGCGCTCCACCAAATGCAGGTTGTCGCCGAAGCGGATCTTGTGGAGAAAAAAGTAGGCGCGCATGAATTGCAGCTCCTCCCGCAGGTCCACCAGTTCGGCGTCCCGCTGGTCGATGATGTAGCGATAGACGTCGGAGAGCTTCTGGATGAATTCGCGGGCGGCGTCCGGATTCTTGTGTACCAGCGAGGCGAGGGCGTTGAGCGAATTGAAGAGGAAGTGCGGATTCACCTGGTTTTTCAGCGTCTCGAACCGCGACCGGATGGCTTCCTTCTCCTGCCGCTCGGCCCGGATGAGCAGGCGCGTCCGTTCTTCCTGCAAAGCCCGGTTCTCGATCTTCAGGTGGTAGTATTGCAGGGCGTTGTCGAGGGTCATCCGGAGTTCGTCGGTGTTCCAGGGTTTGTTGATAAACTGGTACACCTTCCCCTTGTTGATGGCGTTGATGGCCGATTCCAGGTCACTGTAGGCCGTCAGCACCATGCGGATGGTGTCGGGAAATTCGGTCAGCAGTTGTTCGAGCAGTTCCACGCCGGTCATTTCCGGCATGCGCTGATCGGAGATGATGAGGTGGATGGGCTGGTTGCGCTCCGTTTGGGTACGCATCAGGTGAAGGGCCTCCGTGCCGCTCCCGGCGGTGAAGATGACGTAGTGACGCCGGAAAGAAGCGCTGAAAGCAACCAGGTTGTGCGGCTCGTCGTCCACGTACAGGATGTTGTATGGAGTAGCCATGGGTTGCGGAGCACGGGCAGGTACGGTAGCGCAGGGGTCAAAAGTAGGGATTATCCACCGAAAATTTTTCATTCGGTCGAAATCCCCCGCTTGCTGGCGGACGCCCGTTTTTTTGCTCACCCGCTCCGTTGGCGGAAAACGTTTTGTACTGTATATTGCCCCGCCAACCAAGCCCCCCATGCAAGCACCCGCCATGAAAGAAGCGACCTTTGCCCATTCGGACGAAAAAGAGCCGCACGTAGGACGGACCAGGCGCATTTTGAAAGCCCACCCGGAAGTGAAGCAGTTGATGGGCAAGAATCCCTACACATTCCTCATCATCCTGGCGGCCGTGGCCGGGCAACTGGGCCTGGCCTGGGGGGTGAGCGGGCAGTCGTGGGGATGGGTATTGGCCGCGGCCTGGTTGGTGGGGGCCATTGTCGCCCACACCTTGTTCGTCACCATCCACGAAGCCAGCCATCACCTCCTCTTCCGGCGGCGTTCGTGGAACCTGCTGGCGGGCATGGTCGCCAACATTCCCTCGTTGCTGCCCACCTCGGTATCCTTCGCCCGGTACCACATTAAGCACCACGCCTTTCAGGGTACGCCGGAGTTCGACGCCGACTTACCTTCCCACTGGGAAGCGCGGCTGGTCGGCCGCTCCGCCCTGGGGAAAGCCCTTTGGCTGCTGTTGTTTCCCTTCTTCCAGGTGCTGCGTACCCTCCGCATCCGGGAGGTGAAGGTGCTGGACGGCTGGTTGGTACTCAACTGGGTGATCCAGGTCGCGGCGACGGCGGCGATCTACGCCTGGCTGGGTCCGAAGGCGGTGGTGTACTTGTTGCTGAGCTTCTTTTTTTCCATTGGCCTGCACCCGCTGGGAGCGCGTTGGGTGCAGGAGCACTTCCTGACCACCGAAACCGGACAGGAAACCTTCAGTTACTACGGCCCGGCCAACATTCCCAACCTCTACGTGGGCTACCACAACGAGCACCACGATTTTCCGTCCGTGCCCTGGAACAACCTGCCCAAGCTGAAACGCACGGCGGACGAATACTACCGCGGCCTGGTCTGCCATACTTCCTACACCCGGCTGTTGGTCCGCTTTCTGTTCGACCGCAAGATCACCCTCTTTTCGCGGATGGTGCGGTCCGCGAAAGCCGTTCCGAGCCCGGACCCGGCGATCGTGCCCAAAATTGAAGCGGCCCGGGCAATAAATTACCGGGGGCAGTCGTAGATGGGTCGAATTCGTTCTCCGGGGGGATGACGGGTTGGTAAAACGGTTTGAACGAAAGCGTTGGGGAAAAGCCGTTGCCCGACCAAGGCCGGTTACCAGGGCGCCCCGTCGCCTCCGGGGCACTTGCCGCCCGTTGCCGGCGGTTTACTTTTTTTCTCCGTAGTCACCGGACGCGGGGATTTTGCTCCGCCGTTCAACCGAATTTGCCGACTGTAAAGCGAAACGTCCGGGATTTGGTCGCTTCGAAGGATTCACCCTACTTTTGAAACCCGAACGTGTTACCCTCGAAAAGAAAAAGGCGGGTCGTAAATTGAATGTTGAGGAGAAGGCATATACTTGTAAAATTTATTCCACCAATCCTATGTTGAAGGAAATTACGTACCCCCGTTTCACCCTTTCAACCGAATTGACGGGTGAGCAGACGGATTTTTTTGACCAAAACGGCTTTCTTCACTTTGAGAACTTCATCAATCCCGAAACCGTCCAGTTGCTCATTGAAGCGTCGCAGGACGTGCAACGGCAGTGGCTGGACCAGGACGTAAAAAAGGTGAATGGCGTACCCATCAAGTTTGGCCAGGACGTAAACGGCGAGCGCATTGTCCAACGGTTTGCGTTCACGTCCCTGTTCAGCCCCTTCATGCACGAGTTTCTGAAGGACGAGCGGTTCGGGGCCTTGCTTCCCCTGTTGGGCGAAGCGGACGCCCGGATCGGTGAATACGAAAACGACGGGATCGTGATGAACCACTACATTAATACCCAGCGCAGTGAATTCACCAAGATGGGCTGGCACACCGACGGTCCCCGCGACATTTTCCACGGCAAACGCCTCAAGCCGATGCTCAACGGGGGCGTTCTCCTCGACGACTCCCCCAGTTCCAACGGTGGCTTGCGGGTGCTGCCCGGTTCGCATACGCAGAGCCTGCGCTCACTTTTCTTCCGCAAAAAGTACTACGTGGACAATGACCCCGACGTCAACGAAGTGGCCCTGGAAACCAAGGCGGGCGACCTGACCGTGCACGACGGGCGGCTTTGGCACCGGGTGGCCCAATCACCGTTGATTGGGGCGGCCAGCCGTCGCCGGGTGATCTACGTTCCGCTGATCAGCGGAGAATACAAACCCAAGGATGCCAACAGCCCCACGGCCTTTTACCAACGCTTTTTAAAATTGGTAAAGTAACCTTGGCGAGGAGGAAAAAAGGGTTGCCACCCGACTGGTCAGCTACCGGGATTTCTTCAACGCGTTTCCTCATTTTAAGCAAGACCGAATGGCAAGCAGGTGGGTCAAATGAAGGCACACTGTCCCCGTCTTTCCGGCCTCCTCACGGTGTCCTGGCTTTTATCTTCTCATATCTTCTCACGCATGTCCTACGCCCTGATTACCGGAGCCAGCAAGGGAATCGGCCGGGCGATGGCCCACGAACTGGCCCGCCGCAAAACCGATCTTCTGTTGGTTGCCCGTTCGGAGGCGGTCCTGGGCGAACTGGCCGCTGCCCTGCGCCAGCAGTACGGCGTACGGGTGGATTTTTTGGCGACTGATCTCTCCCTTCCCGGCGCGGCTGCCCGGGTGAAGCAGTGGTGCACGGAAATGAATTATCCCGTATCGACCCTGGTCAACAACGCCGGTTACGGGCTTTGGGGGCGGTTCGACCGGTTGAGTCTGGCCGAGCAGCGCAGCCTGTTGCAACTCAACGTGCAGACGCTGGTGGAACTCAGCCACGAAATGCTCTCCCTGCTGCAAGCGCAGCCGAAGGCCTACATCCTGAACGTGGCCAGCACGGCGGCCTACCAGGCGGTTCCCACGCTCAGCGTATACGCGGCCAGCAAGGCATTCGTGGTGGTGTTCACGCGCGGGTTGCGCTACGAACTGCGTCGTTCCAACGTTTCGGTGAGTTGCCTCAGCCCCGGTGCCACGTCCACCCAGTTCATCGAACGGGCGGGCATGCAGGCCATGCAGGCCACCGCCGCCAAATTCGAAATGACCTCCGAAGTGGTCGCTCGCATCGGTATCGACGGCATGCTGAAGGGAAAAGCCGAGATCATTCCCGGATTGCTCAACCGGATCACCGTGCGAGCCACCTACTTGCTTCCCAAGTGGCTTACCGAGAAGCTGGCGGCCAACCTCTACGAAAAGCACCTGGCTCCCTGATTCGACCACCCCAACCAGTAGAGCAGGTCCTTTCGCCCGGCCCGAACCTTCCGGGTCCGCGTTCCGTTCGTAATTTTGTGGTCGTTCCGACGGTGAAATCACCGTCCCGTCGTTTACCCGTATTCATCATTCATTTGGCGGAGTAGTTTTGCCACTGCTTTCATCCGCCGCTTTGCTATGAAGTTTCTCCTGTTTTTCCTGCTGAGCGGACCGTTCGCTCACCCACCAGTTGACCCGCTTGCCGCGGGTGACCGCTTGTTCTTTCAAATGAAGTATGCCGAAGCCATCGAGCAGTACCAGGCCAATCCGGCTAGCCCGGAAGCCCAGTGGAAAACGGCGCGGTCCTACATCTGCCTGGCCGACGTGACGCCGTTGGATCGGCAAAAGCCCCTGTATTACCAGGCCGTGGCGGCGGCGCGGGCTTGCCTCCGCCTCGATCAGCAAAATGGCAACGGGCATACCTGGTTGGGAGCCGCCCTGGGAAACATTGCCAACTACGAGGGAAGCCGAACCAAAGTCCGGCTGTGCACCGAAATCAAGGGGGAGCTCGAACGCGCCCTGGCCCTGAACCCGGGGGACGACGTGGCTTTGTCCATCCTGGGCAGCTTCTACCGGGCGCTGGGCAACATCAATTGGCTGGAACGTACCCTGGCCAACACATTCCTGGGTTCGCTGCCCAAAGGCGGATTTGCCGAAGGAGAAGCGGCCCTGCGGAAAGCCATTCAACTCTCGCCCAACACCCTGCGGCACTGGTACGAGTTGGGCTTGCTTTACCAGGACTGGGGAAAAGACCACCTGGCTTGGCAGACCTTCCAGTCGGCGCAGGGGCTGCCCGTGGTGCTGGGCAGCGACCGGAAGCGACTGAGTCAAATCAAACGGATCGTATCGGTCAAGCAGCCTTACTGAACACTGGTAAGTCACGGTAGCGTCACGGCAACGCAACAACGTCCGTGATCAGTAGGGCAAAGCATAACCAATCAACATCCGGAACCAGTAGTCAAGTAAGCAAGTAGCGTTGATTGTTGCCAATGGGCGGTATCCCGCCGGGCGGCGTTCCGCTTCCCGCAACGGTGGGCGGCATCCTGCTTACGTGCTTCATCCGTGCTTCATCGTTGGAAGGAAAAAAGTGGGGTAAACCGTTTTTTCTGGTAGTTTAATCCATTTCTTTGCCCCGCGTTTCAATCATTGCTTCCATCCCCTAAACAAGCATACCATGCGTGGACCCGTACCCAAGCCGACCTATTTTCGCATCCTTTCCATCGACGGGGGCGGTATCCGCGGCATCATTCCCGGCCAGATCCTGATGGTGCTGGAAAACAAGCTGCGGGACAAGACCCGCAACCCGGAGAGCCGGCTGGTGGATTACTTCGATCTGATTGCCGGTTCGGGTACGGGCGGCATCATGGCCTGCGCGTACCTGAGTCCCATCAAGCCCCAAATGCGGACGCCCCGCTTCTCGGCGGCCCAAGTGGTGGATATTTACCTGAAGTTCGGCGCCCGGGTCTTCGAAGATACCCTTGACCACCGCATTCTGACCATGGGCGGCCTGCTCGACGAAAAGTACACGTCCGGCGGCCTGGAACGGGTATTGCGCGACTATTTCGACGATTTGCAGCTGAGCCACTTGCTGAAACCCAGTCTCATTACCGCCTACGACATCACCAAGCGACAGGCCCATTTTTTCACCCAACACACCGCCGACAAGCCCGCCTCCGATTTCTACGTGCGCGACGTGGCCCGGGCTACCTCGGCCTCGCCTTCCTATTTTGAATGCGAACGGGTGCAGTCCCGCTCGGGCGTCAGCTACCCCCTCATCGACGGCGGCGTATTCGCCAACAATCCGGCCATGTGCGCCTACGTCGAAGCCCGGAAAGTGCCGGGTGACCAGCTTGCCCGGCAGAAAACGCTCGCTCCCGCCGACATAGTACTCTTTTCACTGGGTACGGGGCTGCCGAAAGTGCACTTCGATTACGACGATGCCAAAGATTGGGGGTTGACCCGCTGGACGCGGCCCCTGCTCGACATGGTGGCTTCGGCGGGTGCCGAAACGGTGGACTACCAGTTGAAGCAACTCTTCGAAGCCGCCGGAGTGCCCAAACAGTACCTTCGCCTCAATCCGGAACTGACCATCGACGTGAAAGCCGAGATGGACAACGTGGGTGCCGAAAATCTGCGGGCCCTGAAGGAGCTGGGTGAGTACGTGGCCGAAGAACAGGAAGACAAGCTCGATGCCTTGGTGGAGCAACTGGTGGCTGAGCAAGCTCAGAATACCCCCGTTCAATGATGCGCGTGTTTATTGAGCCCGTGGCCGAAAGTCTGCCCCGGTTGCTGCGGGCGTCTCCGTACGCAAAAATTGCCGTGCTGGTCGATGAGCACACCCGGCGGCATTGCTACCCGCTGATCAAGCTGCTGCTGCCCAAGCACACCCTCATCCGCATCGGGAGCGGGGAGGAAAGCAAGCAGTTGGCTACCTGCGAACAGATCTGGCAGGCCATGACCGAGGCGGGACTCGACCGGCAGTCGCTGCTGCTCAACCTGGGCGGGGGAGTCATTGGCGACATGGGCGGCTTCTGCGCGGCTACCTTCAAGCGCGGCATTGACTTCGTACAGGTTCCGACTACCTTGCTGGCGCAGGTGGATGCGAGCGTTGGCGGCAAACTGGGCATTGACTTTCGGGGCTTCAAGAACCACCTCGGCGTGTTCAGCGATCCCCGGGCGGTGCTGGTGGACCAGCAGTTTCTGTCAACGCTTCCCCTGGCCGAGCTGCGTTCGGGGTTTGC
Source organism: Cytophagales bacterium (assembly GCA_014379925.1). Classification (GTDB taxonomy): domain Bacteria; phylum Bacteroidota; class Bacteroidia; order Cytophagales; family ES-bin-26; genus ES-bin-26. The sequence goes on from JACMKY010000621.1 coordinate 7,437, forward strand.
CGAAATCGTCAAGCACTGCCTGATCGCCGACGCCGCGAAATGGGAAAAAGTCCGGCGGCGCGACCTGGATAAGCAGGACTGGGCCGATCTGATTGCGCATTCCATTGCCCTTAAATCGGCGGTGGTACGGGAAGACCCCACCGAAAAAGGCCGGCGGAAAATCCTCAACTTCGGCCACACCCTTGGCCACGCGGTAGAGAGCTTCTTTCTGGCCACTCCCAAGAGAAAACTGCGGCACGGGGAGGCCATCGCCGTGGGGATGGTGGCGGAGAGCTACCTCGCCCACCAAAAGGGGCTGTTGGATCTGGCCAGCCTGGAGCAAATCGAGGAGTTCATCTTCTCGGTATTCGGCCGCGTACCACTCACCGACCCCGAACTGGACCAGATCATTCCGCTTACCTTGCAGGATAAAAAAAACCACGACGGCAAGGTGCGGGCCGCCTTGCTGGAAGGCATTGGCCAGGCCCGGACGGACGTGGAAATCAGCCCGAAAGAAATGCGGCAGGCACTGGAATACTACCGGGGCGGAGGGGTCGGTTAGTGGTTACGGGTTGGTCGTGGTTGACGGGAGGCATTAATCACTGGCTCATCCCCGGTTCAATCGCTTCACTTCCTCCCAGGTCCAGTACTTTTTTGGCACTATACCAGCGTATTTTTCTTCCAAGTACCCCTTCACTTTATTTTTCAACGCCTCCGGCGGAATGGAGGAAGGCAGAACCGGGCGCTCGTACGGGTTGGCGTAACGTTGCACTTTGCGCAACGGTTGCCGGTCGCGGCGCAGGATGGGGCCGGTGTCGGTGACGGGTTCGGCGTGCCACTGACCGGCAGCGCTTGAATCTTCCAGTGCATTCAGCCGGGCGGCCAGCGGAGCGAGGGAAACGCGGGGCAGGGTGGGCCGGGAAGCCAGGTCAATCCAGGTGGTGTACTTTTGTTCGAGTTCGTAGCGGTTTCCGTGGTAGAGACTCAGCACCGCGTCGTAGCCCACCGTGACGCTGAACAGGGCGTAATAATGCACCGGGCGCGGGGTTTCAACGACCACCAATCCCAGGGAGGGATAAGCGGTAAGGTGGGTTTGGGGGCCGTGGATCAGCGCGTAGTCTTCGAGCACCCGGTCGTATTCGGCCTGCCAGTGGTGTCGTCCGGTTTCGGGTTGCGCCAGCACTTTCCCGAAGGCCGGCAAAAAGAAACCGAACTTGGCCGGCGACAGCCTCACCTCCGATTCTTCCCGGTCTTCGGCGCCGAAGGGCGGGTAGAAGCGCTCCTTTTCCACGGCGTTTAACCAGCAGACCAGTTGCAGGGCTTCTTCCGCCGCCGGCTTACCCAGGTCCAACTCCCGGAAGTCCCCGATGACGGCCATCTCCCGCAGCAACGCCTCCCGTTGCAACGCCCGCTCCGGATTGAGCAGGCTCCACACGCCCACGAAGCCATCCACGTCGAAGTGGTTGGCCGTCACCCACTCGGATTGCAGGCCGGGATGGTTTTGTCGAAGGGCGTTCAGCACACTGCCCGCGCTGGTGTCGTCGCGGAGTTCAGCGGGCGTGGCCGCCCCCCGCCAGTGCGACAACGTCAACCCGGACGGGTGCACGCTGTCCACGATAAGGGCAGGACGGTTTTTCACTTCGTAAAACGGAAGGTATTGGCGGGGCATGGGTTGGCGGGTTGCTGATTGTTACGGAATATTATCTTACCTGGCGGATGATTTTTCAGCCATTGGGTCGGTCGTTTTTGTTCATTCCACCAGGGCAACTTGGCAGTTGTATGAATAAGCAGAAACCATGCATCGCTTTCAGCAAAATAGACTTCTTTTCAACCCTAATCCAACAACCATGAAGCTTCCGGATCTCTTTCCGCAATTTGACCAGGCCCTGGTGGACGAACTGCTCCGGATTGGACGGATCGTGGAATTCAACGACGATGAAATCCTGATGCGTACCGGTCAGTATTTTAAGTACTCGCTGTTGATACTAGAGGGTACGGTTAAGCTCTACCGTCAGGGGCAGCAAGGGGAAGAATTTTTTCTTTATCACCTCTCGGGCGGCAGCGCCTGCGCTCTGTCGATGATCTGTGCGGCCCGCAACGAAACCAGCGAGATCCAGGCCCGCGCCGTCACGCCCGTGAAAGCGCTGGCCATTCCGCTGGCGCACATGGACAACCTGATGAAAAATCACCGGAATTGGTACTACTTTGTGCTGGAAACCTACCGTTCGCGTTTCGAAGAGCTGCTCCAAGTGGTGGATCAGATTGCTTTTCACGCCTTGGATGAAAAACTGGAATTTTACCTAAAAAGGCAATTCGAAAGCCTCGGTGGGGATACCCTCTCCGTTACCCACCAGGAAATTGCCAATGACTTGAATTCCTCCCGGGAAGTAATTACCCGGCTACTCAAAAAGCTGGAAGCGCAACAAAAAATTTCCCTTTCCCGCCACGCCATTACCAATCGAAAATTATGAGGCTTGGGTGACTCAAGTCACTGACTAAGGGTTCAACGACTCCGAACTTTGCTGAAAACCCATGTATGGAGCTGATTGGCTACCTGGCTTCTGCCCTGATCGGTCTGTCGCTGGGCCTGGTGGGCAGTGGCGGCTCTATCCTGACCATTCCGGTGATGGTGTATCTGTTTCACATCGAACCGGACCTGGCCACGGCCTATTCCTTGTTTGTGGTGGGCGTCACCGCCCTGGTAGGCGGCGTGCGCAGCAGCCTCAACCATACCGTGGACCGGAAGGCAACCGTGGTTTTTGCCATCCCCTCTCTGATGAGCGTTTTTGTGATCCGTCATTGGATAATGCCGTTGATTCCCCACCAATTGGCCACCTTCGGCGCTTTTACCCTCACCCGCGCCATTGCCCTGATGCTATTGCTTGCCGTGCTGATGCTGGCCGCCGCCCTAGGCATGATCCGCGACCGGCAGGAACCGGCCAGGGCGGCGGCCACCCGCCCCCATCCCTTCATTTTCCTGGTTGGCCTGGGCGTGGGCCTGATTACGGGTCTGGTGGGAGCAGGCGGCGGATTTTTAATCATTCCGGCCCTGGTATTCTTCGCCGGGCTGCCCATGAAAAAGGCCGTGGGAAGTTCGCTGCTCATCGTAGCGACCAACTCACTCGTCGGGTTCGTGGGCGATCTGGCGAGTGGACAGATTATCGACTTTCCGTTTTTGCTGCTGGTGGCCTTCATTGCCGTGGCGGGCATTCTGCTGGGCGGTTACCTTGCCCGTTTCATCGAAGGGCAGAAGCTGAAAAAGGCCTTTGGCTGGTTCGTGCTGGTAATGGGTATTTACATTCTGGTTCACGAAACCCTGCTCTGAAAATACGCCCGGGTGACTTTAGTCACTGACCGGGTAAATGCCTTTGCCCAACTTTGGTTGAATAACGGTTGGCTCAGCCCTGACCGGCACTCCTTAAACGTTCGTTATGAAAATCAAACAGTTTGAAGATCCGGGACTGGCCCATTATTCGTATGCCATCCTGAGTGAAGGTGCCAAAGAAATCATATTGATCGACCCCGCCCGGGATGCCCGGCCCTACTACGCTTTTGCTGAGGCGCACCAAGCAACCATTGTGGCCGTGGTAGAGACCCATTCGCACGCCGATTTTGTGAGTGCGCACACTGAAATTCAACGGGTTACCGGCGCAAAAGTATTCGTTAGCCGCCGGATGAAAGCTTCTTTTCCCCACTATCCGCTTGAAGAGGGCTCACTGCTGACCCTGGGCAACATCACACTCCGGGCTTTGGAAACGCCGGGGCATTCGCTGGACAGCATCTCGGTGGTTTTACGGCACAAAGAAAAAGACCTGGCCATTTTTACGGGAGACACCCTGTTTGTGGGCGACGTGGGCCGCCCCGACTTGCGGGGAAGTGGTGAGGATGCGGCCCGCACGCGGGAAGAACTGGCCCGGCAGATGTACCACACGATTCACGCCAAGCTGAAAACGCTGGCCGAGGACCTGGTCGTTTACCCGGCCCACGGAGCCGGTACGCTTTGCGGCAAATCGTTGAGTACCGATTCTAGCAGCACCATCGGCCGGGAGATTCGGGAAAACTATGCCTTTCAGCCCCGCTCCGAAGAAGCGTTCACGCAACTGCTGCTGGAAAATCGACCCTTCGTTCCTAAGTATTTTCCTTTCGACGTGGCCCTAAACCGGCAAGGAGCTCCTTCACTTGAGGAAAGCCTATCCAAGGTAAAAAGCATCACCTCCATCGACGGCTTGCCGAACGGGACACTGCTGATTGATACCCGCCCGGAAAAGCAGTTCAAAAAAGGGCATCATCCAGGGGCCATCAATATCCAGGACGGAGCCAAATTTGAAACTTGGCTGGGAAGCATCGTTGCCCCGGAGGAAACATTCGGGCTGATCGTTGAAAACCAAGAGAGCCGGGAGGTGGTACTCTTAAAAGCCGCCAAGATCGGCTACGAAACCAAAGTTGCCGCCACCTTTCTCCATCCGGAAGGCTCGGGTCAGTCCACGGGACCCTTGCCCCTGGCGGATTTTGCCGCCCATCCCCGGGCGTATACCATTCTGGACGTGCGGGAGGAGCATGAAGTAGCCAACGGGAAGATCTTTGAAAACAGCGTGTCGATTCCCCTTTCCCGGCTGCGGGAACGCGTGGGAGAAATTCCCTTGGATAAGCCGATCGTAGTTCATTGCGCGGGTGGATACCGGTCGGCGGCGGGCAGCAGTCTGGTGCAAAGTCAGGTGAAAGGCGTTGCCGTCTTTGACTTGGGAGAAGCCGTGAAAGAATTCGGTGTCCTCCAGACGGATCAGTAGATTTCCTGAATGAACTTGAATGGGTGAGTTCCCAAAAAAAGAAATATGGGCAGTAAACACAAAACCGACTAAAACGATGTTGAATTGGTTTAACCGGAAAAAAGCTTTTCAATCGGTGAGCGCCGAGCAGGTGGAGGGGTTTCTCCTCACCGGGGAAGGGCAGGCACTGGATGTTCGAACCCGGGAAGAATTTGCTTCCGGACACCTGCCCGGTGCCACGCAACTGGATGTACAGTCGGTGGATTTTGTCCGGCAACTGGAAAAGCTCGACCCGGAAAAACCTTATTACGTCTACTGCCGCAGCGGGGGCCGCAGCACCCGGGCCTGCCAGCGGATGACGGACCAAGGGTTTAAACAAGTACACAATCTGGTGGGAGGTCTGGGCGGCTGGAAAGGAAAAATAGTCACCGATTCGTAAACACTTTTGACCATGATGGAATTCATTCGACAGCCTTGGCCTTGGTACGTTGCCGGGCCACTCATCGGGCTCACCGTACCGTTGCTGTTGCTGGTGGGCAACAAATCTTTTGGCATTTCCTCCTCACTTCGGCACATTTGCGCGGCGTGCGTACCGGCCAAAATCCCTTTCTTTCACTACGACTGGAAAAAGGAAGTCTGGAACCTGTTCTTCGTGGCCGGCATTCTGGTTGGCGGTATCCTGGCCGCGAACTGGCTTGTTGATCCGGCCCCGTTGGCGATCAATCCCCAACTGGCAGCGGAACTCCAACAATACGGCATCACTGATGTGCGCCACCTGGTACCGGCGGAATTGTTCAACTGGTCCGTTCTACTCACCGGTAGGGGATTTATATTGATGGTGGTGGGTGGCTTTCTGGTGGGTTTTGGCACCCGCTACGCCGGAGGTTGCACTTCGGGTCACGCCATCATGGGCTTGTCCACCCTGCAATGGCCTTCGCTGGTTGCCACCATCTGCTTTATGGCGGGCAGCTTTCTGATGGCCAACGTACTATTGCCCTTGCTGCTGCGTCTTTGAGTCCGGTGAATGACGTTTGCCGGGAGATTTCGGCTGTTTCAAATGAAGGTCAATCATTCATACAAATGGAAAATTTCTGGAATGAGCGGTACGAAAAGCGAGAATTTGCCTACGGTCAGGAACCAAATCA
>JACMKY010000622.1 GCA_014379925.1 Cytophagales bacterium
CGGAAGGGTTCGGTAAACATTTCGGGCATGGCGAAGCCGGGAATGTTCATCAGCAGGATGCCCAGCAGGGCAACACCCCGCAACACGTCAATGGCCTGGATGCGCTCCACGGCGGTGGTCGGCGCAAGGGTAATGGATGGCATGGAATCAGGGGTTGGGATGGTTAGGGTTATTCACAACTTTATGCTGGACTGATGCGTGGTCTGCGTTTGATAAGTACCCGCGCAGAATGAAGTATAGCTTTGACGGAATGCAACTTACTGTATATCAACTATTGACCTGCCCATCAATCAATTTGCACATCTACTTATTAGCCATAACCGAATCCGGTTTTCCCGTTATTGGGGTAGCTGCGACGACTACCGCAGTACCCGGGTTGCGATGTCGGTAAAGGTGGCCGTCTGGTTTGCTTGGTCCTTGGCCGTGACCACCTCCCGCAGTTTCAGCCGGGTATAGACGTGGATGTCGGAATCCACCAACTCGACGTCGATCCGCCCTCCCTCGGCCGTCCGCACGCCCCGGTGGATCAACACCGCGCTGACCGGGTCGGCCGACGAATCCTGCTTCGACTTGTAGACTTTCAGAACGCAATTCCGGGGCAGCGTGACGCCCTTCTGCAACGCCTTGCGCACGACGTTGAGCAGGCGCTGCAATTCCTGCAGGGTTTCCTGGGGCCGGAACCGGTAGTAGTATTGGTCTTCCCCGGCCGACTGGTCCGATTCGACGTAGCCCAGCATGGGTCCCAGCACCTTGACCAGCGACAGAGTTTTGTTGGAAGGAAGCACGATCGGATCGACCAGCAACAGGTTGCGCGGGGCGGGGCGGTTCGCGAAATATCCCGAGGCCACCAACTCCAGCAGCAGGGCACCACTGGTCGAGGACCCCACCAGGCTGATGTTCTGGTAGCCCGCCTTTTCCAACCGGTCGTATTCTTCCGTGATGGCGGCTTGCCAGTCCCGCCAGGTCGATTGCTTGAATTCCGCGTAGTTGCGGCCGTGTCCGCCCAGCAGCACCTGGGAGAGGTAGAAATCGGTTCGTCCCCCGGCCCACGCGCGGAATTCGTCCCACTCGAAGGTGGTGGCAGTGTAGCCGTGGCAGGCAATGATGACCGGCCGGCGGGCCTGCTCCGGCGTCGGGTTGGGGATGGCCCGGGAAACCAGGTAGTTCTCCGGTTGGTAGAGCGACGGGTCGAACAGCGCGCCCCCGTCGAGCATCGCCGGGGTGATGTCGGGTTCCGACGAACAGGCCAGTCCAATAACGGCTACGGCCAGCAGGCTGAGGATGGTTTTCACGTCAGTTTTTCGGTTTTTTCAGTACGTTCCAGGTGATGCTTGTCTGCACGAAGACCGGGTAGAGGGTGCCTGGCCCCGTCGTGCCGTTGCCCGTCAGCACGTTGTAGCCGACGGAGGCGTTGATTTTCAAGGGAATGTCGGGGCAGAAACAAAGGCCCACTTCGGGCGAAGCCAGCAACGACGCGTTCGGCAGCGCGTCGAAGATGTCGTCCCCCAGGTCAGCGGAGAAGTAGCCGAGGTTGGCCCTGACCACCGGACGAATCAATCCCTTCGGCCGAAAGTAATAAGCAGCGGAAACCAGGAGGTTGTCCTGCCGGATGGCGTTGGAGCCCAGCGCCGTGCCCAGCCGGGAAGTGACGTAACTCAGCCCGACGTACAGACGTTGGGAAGCCAGTTTCTGGCTGGTGTACTGGGCGGTAAAGCCATTTTCGGCGTAGAGGTTGACGGACTTCTGCAACCGGATACCCACGTCCAGGACCGCCCCGGCCGGCCGGTCCTGCCCGAACGAAGGTGTAATGACCAGCGGGGCGAACAAAAACCCGACGAAAAGCACGGTACTCTTTTCGAACCAGTTCTTTTTCGGCGGCATTCGTCTGTTTGGCACGGTGTTCATGGCCTGGTGGAATAACGGGTTTCGGTGCTGTCGATGGGGTATGCTTTCTCCGCGGAAATACCTGGTGTGCGGTTGCGGGTTCGGGGTCTGGTGGGTAGTAACCCGGATGCTGACGCAGACGATTCACCCCTTTCCCATTCGTTTTCTCTCGTTTTCTCGGGAGGAGTGGGCCTCCTGACAAAGCTATCTGGATGCAATCGGCCGTCATTGTAAAAATGGGACATGGCCCCCCGATTAGCCGAATTATCCGTCCGCAGGGACGTCACGTTCTCAGCAAATACTCGTTCAGGCGCGGGTGCTGAATGGCCAGCGACGGGTTCATGCCCGTGAAGAAGCGCATCTCCTTGATCAGGTGGGCCTGGTCGTAAAAACCCAACCGGTGTACCAAGTCCTGGTAGTTGCTGGGCTGAGGCGTCCACAAGGACTGCGAGAGGCAGTTGAAGCGAACCGTGCGGGCGTAGAATTTCGGACTTACGCCCACGTGCTCGTTGAACAACCGGTCCAGGTGCCGCCGGCTCACGCGCAGCCCACGGGCAAGTTCCTCAATCGACCCGGTGCCCCCGCCTTCGTCGATCCGTTGCAGGGCGTAGCGGGTAGCATCCGGCCGAAACGACCGGTTTGCCAGGCGACGCAACAGGTGGTCGTCGAGCAGGCGAACGCGCCCGGCGTCATCCGGTGCTTCCGTCAGGCGTTCGATCAGGTCGGTTGGCCAGATCCCGCGGAGCTCCTCCAGCGGTACGTGGTCATCCAGCACCAGGCGACCGGGAATGCCGGTGAGCCGGAAAAAGCCGTCGGGCTGAAATTTGACGTGAAGGTAATGGACACCCGCGTGGAGGTGCATCCGAAACGGCCGCGTTTGCTGCCCGGCGGCGTAGCCAATCGAGGGCAGCCGGAGGGCCTGGAACCGGGCATTATCGACGGTACTGGTGGCCGTTCCCACGTTGGTGCTCAACGCAGCGTAGCCACCGGGCGACAGCCAGGTATCCAGGCCCCGGCCGGCGGGATCGTCGTGACCCACCACCAGGTATTGCTGAACGAAAGGGGCCAACCAGGGGGAAGGCGCGTGCGTGCGGTAGAACATAATCCGTCGTGGCTACTTACGCGTGGAGCATAAAATCGTGAAGCCGCGGGTTACGGGCGGCCAGGGAAGGATTCAGGCCGGTAAAAAGCCTGACCTCTCGGATGAAGTGCGACTGGTCGTGAAAGCCGAATTCGTGCACCAGGTTTTGGTAGTCAACCGGCCCCGTGGACCACAAATGGCGGGACAGGTGAGCAAAACGGACCGTGCGGGCGTAGAAATTGGGGCTCACCCCAACCCGTTCCTCGAAAAGCCGGGCCAGGTGGCGTCGGCTGACGCGCAACGTCCGGGCCAGGTCATCGACCGACCCCGTGTCCCGCTGGCTATTGATCAGGTGCAGGGCGTACTGCGTGGCATCCGGGCGCGTTGACCAGTTTGGCAGCCGGCGAAGCAGGTGCGCATCCAGCAACCGGACCCGATGCGCATCGTCGGGGGCTTCGGCCAATCGCTCGGTCAGTTCCGGGGTCCAGAGCCCGCGCATTTCCTCCAGCGGAGCGTAATCGTCCCGTAGCTGACCGCCGGGAATGGCGGTGAATCGGTTAAAACCATCGGGTTGAAACTTGATGCTGACCAAGTGAACGCCGGGCTGAAAAAAGGCTTTC
>JACMKY010000623.1 GCA_014379925.1 Cytophagales bacterium
AATTAAGGACGCCGGTTTGCACCGTGCCAACGTTGGCCATCTCCAAGCGAGCATCAATGACCCGTTCCACGTAAAAGTGGCGGTTTGCCAAGCGGATTGCCCCTTGGTTGATGTCAATCATGTAGTTCTGGCTGTGGCAGGGAAAGGCGCACCAGCAAAGAATGAACGTGGCGGCAACGATTCTTGGCATGGGGCGGTGGAATTGAGGTTGCTTTGGCCACCGGAATCCGGGTACGGGTAGAGACGAGGAAGTTCCGTTTGCGGGATAAAACTACCACTGTCGGAGGATGCTTCCGTGGCGAATTGGCCCGGATGCTTACGGGGTCAGGAAACGCGGCACTTTGGCGCGCAAATGCGTTCGGACGGTGGGACCGATCACCGCGTTCAGAAAGGTTTCAACACCGGCGAACGCTGAAAATAATCGGGATCGGGGTAGTAGGCGAAAAGGCAGCTTTTGCCGTGGATGGCATCAATGATCGCCTTGCACTGTTCCGGCTCCAGGGCCGGACAACCGTCGCTGCGGCCCAGCCGGCCCAACCGGTGAATGAATGCCTTGCTCACGTAGGCCTCGCCCGCGTTGTTGCGGCCCTCGTGAATGACGATGTTGCGCACCCGGGCGTGGTGGTTGAAGTCGTATTCCACGCCGTCGATCCGCAGCGAGTACCCGTGTTTGCCCTGGTAGGTTTCGCCCGTCACGAAGAAACCCAGGCTACTTTGCAACGATTCGATCCGGTTGGATAACTTGTCGGCAAATTCCAGGCCCGAATTCTTGCCGTGAGCCACCAGGCTTTTGTAGAGGATTATTTCCTTTTCCAGGTCGATGACGAAAAAGCGCGGCCGGTTGGCGGAAAGAGTGTAATCGAGGATGGACAGGATGTGCTCTTTGGCCAGCATACCACTGGTCCGCAGTTGCTGGTGACCCCGCAGGGCGTAGGCAAGTACGGTTGCGTCCAGATCCGGGTCCCTTAGTTTGGCGTGCAATCGCCGGAGGCGGTCCCCGGGAGTGGGGTCCTGAACGGAGCGGAGTGCCGCCCGGGGGGAAGCGGGTCCATTATCCGGTTGCTTATGCGCACCGGTCATCGCAACGAATGACAACACCAAAAGAAACTGTTTCATCGGACTTCGTTGTTTGGTTGAATCAGTTGGGCGGCACTCCGTACCAGTGGGGACCCTGGCAAGAATTGCGTCCGTCTTCCACGGCCCACGCTGCTGATTTAAACCTGATGCCCTTCCCCACCCCCAAAGGGGCCTACGATCAGGACACCGTTCGCAAAATTTCCTGTTCGCAACCAAGGATTGCTCAACCCTTCCGACGGGGTTGCTGATCGCCGATTACGGGACCGCGCTGCTTCGCCGGGCTGCCTTCGGCGCCGGTCCGCCGCCGTCGGCGGATGCCGTGCGGTTACTTCGTCAGGAAACGCGACGACCAGCCGCCCCAGCCAACCAGCGTAATCGCTGAATCAACTAGCCGCGGCAATTTACGAGAATGCCCACTAACAAGCCGTCTTTTTTCGGCCCGCGTTTGGCCATTCCCCACCTTAGAAGCTGTTTGAGTTAATTTTTTTGGGCTACAAACACGTCTTTTTGGCTACGACTGCGTTACTTTCTCGGCCCGTAGCCGCTGGCTACGTACCTTGAAAGTGCCTTGTCTCGCTCAAAAATCCGTTGTTTTCGCTCTCAAATTAATAACTCAAACAGCTTCTTAGAACGAGCGCTCCCGCACGACCCCAGTTAAAGCAGGAAATTTTCGCCCA
>JACMKY010000624.1 GCA_014379925.1 Cytophagales bacterium
GATTTGCTCGGCCACGGGCACGCTCCTGCGCGAGCAGTGGGACAATGTGGGCGGCCATATGGTGGAACACATCCCCCTGGAGAGCCCCCCTACCACCACGGCCACCCTCCCACTGACCACTTTCCAATTCTCTTCCGGTCCCGGCCAGCCCTACGGCGCCCGCTACCGCGGCTACCTCTGCGCACCGGAAACGGGGACCTTCACCTTCTGGATTGCCAGCGACGACCACAGCGACCTTTATCTGTCCGCCGACGAGGACCCGGCCAACCAGCAGCGCATTGGTTTCGTCGACGAGTTGGTGGAGGCGGGAGAGTGGACGGCCTTCCCCAGCCAGCAGTCGCTGGCCATCCCCCTGGTGGCTGGCCAGCGCTACTACCTGGAAGTTTTGCACAAAGAGGCTGGCATCGGCGCTCACCTGGCCGTGGCCTGGCGCACCCCCTCCTCCCCGGCCGGTGCCGCTCCGGTCGTCATTCCCGGCAGCGTGCTTTCCCCGTTCTCCCCACTGGCCAGTGGCCGCCTGGCTGGGGCTGAGTCGGCCGCTATCCCGCTGTGGGCGGCACCCAATCCCTTCAGCGGGCGGGTAAGCGTGCGCTTTGTAACGCAGCAGACGGGAACGGCGGTCGTGGAACTCTACGACCTGCGGGGCAGGCGGGTGCGCAGCCTCTTCGAGGGAGCCGTGACGGCGGGCGAAGTCCGGCAGGTGGAGGCCGACGGGCGGGGGCTGGCCGAGGGCGTCTACCTGCTGCGGCTGCGCAACGGTTCTCACCGCTCCCACCGTAAGCTGGTTCACCACCGTTGAAATGGCTTGTCCTGATTCAGACCGCGAAGCCCAGTCGGTAGATTGGACTTCGTGGTTTTACCAACGCTGGGGCGAACCTGAGGACCGGGGTAATGGATGGCGCTGCCGTTACCGCAGGCACCGTCTCCCCGGAGTTGCGCTGCGTGGGCATACCGGGCTGCCGGGCCGCACCTTCAAAATCGACTTGGTGGCGCAGGAGCACCCTACTTCGGCGGGTGGCGCATCAGGTCTTCGACCACCGCCTGGATTTCGGCGGGCGGACGCTTAAACGTCAGGTAGCGGTGCGGGCCGTTGGGCGACGGGGTCCATTCGTTGTGGCCGTCGCGGTACATCCGGCACTGGCCGGCCACGGCGTTAAAATAATCGGCGTGGCCACGCACGGCCACCAGCACGGCCGTCTGGTCCCAACTGGGCCGGGCGGGTTGCTGGTCTTTTGCGAGGTAAAACCTAAACGCCTCCCTTACCGGACTGTTGGCCAACGTACTATCCCTGACCAATGCCGAACCGGTGAACACCTTTTCCCCCACCTCGGAGCCGCTGAACAGAATGGGGGTTGGCCAATTCTCCACTACGGCCACCGCCGCTTCCGGGTCCTGTTCCAGGTTGAATTCCTTGCCCCGGGGGTATTTTCCGCCCATCACCACCAATTGCTTTACCTTCTTGGCCACCAGTTGCTTGCCACCCAGGCTGCTCAACGCATCCTGGGGCGAAGCCAGCAAGTTCTTGAGGTTCGTCAGAAAGCCAATGGTGACCAGGGTTACGCTGCGGTCGGGCTGGGCGGCCAGGAGTTTGCGGTAAGCGACCACCGCGTCCGTCGCGTCGTCGGTGCGGTCGAGGTTGTGCGGGTAGTGGGGTACGATCGCTTCGTTCCAGCCGTAGGCATTGGCAATGACCACGCCGCCGTTCCGGGGGGCACCGATGGGCAAATCCCCCCGGCCGAAGTACGTGTTGACGACGTCGATTGCGGGGGCGGCCCACTGGTTGGGGTTGCTGCTCATCACGCCCAGGATGCGGGCTTCGCCCCGGTCGGCAAGGGCGTGCAGCATTGCCAGCGCGCCCACGTCGTCCACGTCCGGCCCGATGTCGGTGTCGAGAACGATGGAGACGGGTCCCCGAACGGGTTCTCGGGCGGTTTCCCGGGCTTGGGCGGGTGGTTTGTTGGCCGCTTCGCAGGAGAAGAGCAAGGCAACGAAGCAAACGGAAAGCGAACGGAGTTTCACGGATCTTGAACCGGGTTTTGGGTGATAACCAACCATTCGCGGCCCGGACGATGGACAACGGGGCACCGGGAAAAATCCGGTCGGGTCGACGCTTTTCCACCGGCTCCGCGGCCGAAGTATCCATCAGGTTTACCAGCAACAACTAAACGGCAACAATCAACCAGCTTTTCCACCGGTTCCGCGGCCGAAGTACCCGTCAATTCGTCATTCCGCCGGCTCCCGTTTCGTCACCGTTTCCATGACCATTGCCGCGCCCAGGGCCGTTCCCTGAACTTCTTCGAACGTTTCCACCGTCAGGGTGGGAAAGGCCAGCGCCAGCAACCGTACGAACACGTCGTTCTTGCAGAAGCCGCCATCCACGAAGAGTTTGCGGTGGGTGGGATCGCCTTCCGCGGCCAGCCGGATGGCCACCGCCTGTCGGTCGACCAGGTGCTGAATGAAATAGTGGTAAGCCTCCTCGTAGCTGTCGAAGCGCCCCAAATCCATCTTTTGCGGTTCCGGCCGATGTTTCCGGATGAATTGCTGCACCTTCCCGTCGTACCGGATGGTTTTGTGGAAATCGCTCGGCTTGCGGAAGTGCCGGGCCAAGTGTTCGGTCAGACGCTGGTGTTCATCGCCGATGAACAGGCGCGAAGCCCGTACGGTCCTTCCGTCGAAGGTGAAGAAGTTGAGGCAATCCTGCAAGAGCATTTCCACCGTGAGCGGTTGCCGGGCGAATGGATTGAGCGCAATGCCCCAGGTGCCGGTGGAAAGCAACAGGAAAGGCTCGTCGGCCGATTTGCGCAGGTACGGGATCAGGGCGGCGGAACTGTCGTGGAGTCCGGTTCCCACGGGAATGGATTCGCCCCGGAAGGCCACCGACCCGCTCTGACCGGCTTGGCAGAAGGGCGGAAACAACCGGTCGAGTCCTTCGGCGTACACCCAGTGGTGGTAGTCGTGGCGGGCGAAATCCCAGAGGGCCGTGTGGCACCCTACGCTGGTGTATTCCGTGGTCGCGTTGCCGGTAAACAGGTACGCACAGTAGGAAGGGAAATGCAGGGAAGTACGGATCCGGGCGAAGAGCGCGGGCCGGGCGTGTTTGAGCCAGTAGAGTTGGAGGCCGGAATTGAGCATGCCCATCGGGGGAGAGGCGGTTTGGGCAGCCAGTTCGTCGCGGTCGCCGTAGGTTCGGTAGAACTGCGCCAGTAAGTCATCGGGAAAAGGCTTCAGGTACGAGTAGAGCGGCGTGACGGGCTGGCCCTGGTCATCGAGGTGAACCATCCCCGCCCCGTGGGTGGCGAAGTTCAGCGCTATCACCCGGTAGCGCCCCTCGGCTTCCACTGCCCGCCAGGTATCCCGCATCCACTGCGTGAGCTGCGTGAGGTCTTCGCAGTCGAACCCGTCCTCGTCCTTTACCTCCTCAAACTGCGTCTGGACCCCCCATTCGAGGTGGAGGGCCTCGTTGAAGAGAACGAATTTCTTGTTGGTTTTCCCGATGTCGAAAATAGCAGTGCAGGCAATCATGGTCGTTGGTTGATGAAAAAGCAATGGTGGCGGTCGGATGAATCGGGCCTCTCCACCCGGGCTCCACCCGGGCAGAATCCGCCCGGCCAAGATACAAACAAGATACCAACATTTCACCAAATCGTTCCGGACAACGCATCCCCCCTCAAAACCGTCCCGACGGTTCCGATTTTTGCACGACTTTTGCGTATGAAGCCCCGGATGAATCGCGTCCGCGTATTTGACCCTAACCCGATTTCGAAAAGTGAAGAAAAAAATTGCCTATCTGTTTACCTGGACGTGGGGGGTTGCCGCGTTGCTGGCCGGTTGCGGAAAATCCGGCGACGAACTGGCCGGGCGCACGCAACGCGCCCTGGATTCCCTGACAACCTCCCGCTACTTTGCCGACCCGGATGTCCGGCAGGAGCTGCGGGGCGAGCTCGCCGCGTTCTACCAAAACCGGCAGTATCGCCTCGCCTGGGTTTCCGGGGAGAAGCCCCTGGCGCAAGCCGAAGACTTGTTGAAATCCATCGACCGAGCCTACCAGGAAGGATTCCAGCCCGACGACTACAACGCCAAGGAGATCCGGTCCCTGCAACAAAAAGTCTTCGGTGCGAATGCCCGCGACAATAACCGGCTCGCCGACCTGATTGAACTGGATTTCCGGATGACGGCCAACTACCTGACCTACGCGTCGCACCTGTTTTCCGGTCGCACCAATCCCACCCGGCTCAACAAGGACTGGTTGTCCAAGCCCCGCAAAAAAGACCTTTCCGCGTACCTGGAAGCGGCAATCGGAAACAACCAGGTCGGTCAGTCGCTGGCCGACCTGCTGCCCAGGAGCGCGCAGTATACCAACCTCCGCCAACAACTGATGCACTACGCCGCGATCGGGGCC
>JACMKY010000625.1 GCA_014379925.1 Cytophagales bacterium
ACGACGACATCGCCTGGACGCTGGGTTACCTCTACGGGGTGGAGGTGCGGGCCGAAGACAGCGTCAAATACGCCTTGCCCGATCTGAAGCGGGTTGGTGAGGAGGCCCGGTACGGCGGAAAAGTAGCGGGTGAAGGTCCGCACTACGTGTTGCCGTACCGGGCGCAGAACGCGGTCCTGGGCGCGCTCTACCAAATGAAATCCCAGCACAAGCAAGCCAGAGCCGCGGTACTCGACGAGAAAGCGGTTGTGGCAGGTAGCACCGATACGGTATTGGCAGGGTCGGTGGTGCTGAGGGGACTGACGGCCGCCCAGGCCGGGCAAATGGCCCAACAATTCGGCTTTGACCTGCGGGCTACGGCGGTCCTGCCGGACGCGAAACAGCACGAAGTGGGCCTGCCGCGCGTGGCCATTTACCACAGTTGGTACGACACGCAGGATGAAGGGTGGGCCCGTTATACCCTCGAGCAACGCGGCATTCCTTACGTCTCCATCGACAAGGACGATTTGAAAGCGGGCGGCTTGAAGAAAAAGTTTGACGTTATTCTCGTTCCGCAAATGGGAGGTTCGGCCGCGGATTTTATCCACGAAGTGGACCGGAAGTACGGCCCCCTGCCCTACACCAAAACCGCCGAATACCCCTCGCACGGCTACCCGGACCAGACGGGCGACCTGACTGGCGGTCCCGGCTTCGAGGGCGTCCAGCAATTGAAGCAGTTTGTGGAAACCGGTGGCGTGCTGGTTACCCTGGGCAACTCCTCGCTAACGATTGCCCAGGCGGGCATTGCCCGGGAGCTGGAAGCGGCTCCGGCCGAGGGACTCTTCCACCCGGGTTCGGTGGTGCAGGTGAAAGCCCGCCAGCCGCCGCACCCGGTATTGTACGGCTACCCGGACACCTTCTACGTTTTCCGGGGCATGAGTCCCCTGTTGCAGACCCGAAAGTACAACCGCAACCTGATGCTGCTCCAGTACGGTACCAAACCTTTAAAAGACGAGGAGGAGTACAAGGGCCTGGTGATGGGCATGCCGGACAAAAAGCCGGTGAAGACCCCCGAACCCAAAACCACGGCCAAGGAAGCACCCTACGTGCTTTCGGGAATGGTGCGCAACGAGCAGGCCATCATCGGACACGGGGGTATTTTTAACGTGCCGGTCGGGGCCGGCCGCGTCATTGCCTTTACCTTTGATCCTTTGCACCGTTATTTAAATCACCACGACGCGCCTTTGCTTTGGAATGTGCTCATCAACTGGAATCACTTGGGCGGGCAGCCCGCCACCCCGTCGGGTAAGTCAGCCATGGTGGATCGCCCGGCAACACCCGGTCCCGGTAGGTGAGGCGCGTACTGATTATGGGATGCCTTGATCAACTCCAACCAAGCTTATTGGGCCACCAGGCAATCGGCGAGTAGCGTCGTTGGATTACAACGACGCTATTCGCCGATTGATGTCTGCTTATGCTGCATTTTGTAGATTTTCGAAAATCCTACGGTAGTTATGTAGCCTTGAACATTGATGATCTGGTGATTGATCCGGGTATTTACTGGGTAAAAGGCATCAACGGATCGGGTAAAAGCACCCTGTTAAAAACGATTGCCGGCCTGTTGTTTTTTGAAGGCGACATTTTGCTGAATAACCGCCTCAGCCTAAAAACCCACGCGGTATCTTACCGTAGGTTGGTGAATTTTGCCGAAGCCGAACCCGTTTTTCCGGAATTTTTAACCGGCCAAGAAATGATCCGCTTGTTTGCATCGGCCAAGGATGCACCGGCCGGGCAGGAGGCGTACTTTATTGAAAGCATGAAAATGCAGTCTTACGTTCACCATCCGGTAGGAACGTATTCGAGTGGCATGCTAAAAAAGCTTTCGCTCGTACTGGCGTTCATGGGAAATCCGGTACTCATCTTGTTGGATGAACCACTGATTACGCTAGACACCGAATCTTTAAAGATACTCTATACCTGGATAGCCGAAAAAAGCCAGCGGGAAGGAACCAGCTTCCTGCTGTCGTCCCACCAAGCGCTAGCATATGATGCCCTGCCCACCGCCAAAGAAGTTTTGGTTGAACAACAAACATTAAAATTTAGCAATTAATGTTTCCGCCCTTCACTAGAATATTGATAAAGATATTTGCCAGTGGCTTTTACCGAGCCCATTCGGGTTTGTTGCTGTCCCTTTTTATTACCGTCGTCATCTACTTCTTTTTCGTTGGTGTGCTGAATCAAAACCACTTTACGCCCGATCAGATAATCGTACATAACTTAAAATTAGTGCTGACCTTTGTTAGTGATCCCATTATGACGGGAATAATTTTCATTGTGTGGCTGATGTACACGGTAAAAAGCTGGCAGTACATTGCCGGACAACTGTTGGTTGCCAACCAACAGTTTTTATTTTACAGCAGTACTTCGTTCAACCGGACAAAACAATTCAAAAGCTGGTTCATTGTGCAATTGATTGTTTCGCTGCCCATCGTTGGCTTTGGGTTGTTTGCGGTGATCATCGGAATAATTTTTAATTATCAGGTTATTCCGGCAGTTATTCCGTTATACCTGTTACTGCTCACGTCGATCAGCGCGTTCCTGTACGTACGGTTAATGAACCGCCTCGTTGATGGAGATACGCAATTTTACGCACGACAAGCAGTGAGAAACTGGCCGAAGCCATTTTTCAGTCTATTCCTTTATCGGATTTTTGTCAACGCGAAGCTCACTTACGGAATCACCAAGCTTATATCCTGGCTAATTCTGATCTACATCTACGATTCGTTTGCCGATGTGAACGGGGACTTGCGGGTAGCGGGCTTTGTCATATTGGGTGTGGTTTCGGCCCACGCCATTCTGATTTACCAATCCCACGATTTCGAAAAAAACGATCTGAGTTTTTCCCGAAACTTTCCTTATAGCCGGATCAAGCTATTTGTCAATTTTACGGGACTTTACTTTCTGCTTCTATTGCCCGAAAGCCTCTGGCTTTTCACTACATTTGGTCTTGCCGTGGCAACCGAATTGTTGCTCTTCGGTTTAAGCATCGCCCTGTTGTTTCGCAGCCTTTTGTACGGGTTCGGTCAAAGCATGGGCAACTATCTTCGGTTGGTATTCGGTCTATTCGTCCTGTTGTACGTGATGATTCTGTTTGGGCTGTTATGGATACTGATACCGGTAAACCTGTTCGTTGCTGGTGTGGTATTCTATAGAAATTATTACCCGTCAATGGATCGCTAGGGTGAGCGTACGTACTTCGCTGCTTTCTCGCCAAAGGGCTCTTTTCCAATACCCATTGCTATGGGCGGCAGTTTCCTTACCAAACTTTTCCTGCACCGGGTTCGCCGCCGGAAGTACACTTGGCCTTTTGGCCATCGCCCGGTAAACAAACCGGAAGATTCTCTGCAACTTATCGGGCCGAAGAACACCTTCATCGTCCTGGCTTGAAAGCTTCAACGCGTGACGGGTGCCCGCGTAGGTATTGACCGGAGAAGCGCCACTTTGGGGCTATACTTCGGTTTTGAGACTGGCTTTTCGTTCGGTGACCTCAAAGACTTCCCCGTGGGGCACGACGGTGATTTGGCCAAACTCTTCCAGCAATGAACGGTAAGCGGCCGCAACCGGCCGGGGTTTGCGATTCAGGTCGTAAAGTCCGCATTCGTTTACCTGGCCGCGTTTTTCGGCGAGGGCAATGTCCCAATCTATTTGATCGGTTAAGCTATACCACGTAAAGCCAACTACGGGAACGCCGTCGGCCCGCAGGCGCATAATGTTTATCCACTGTTTCCAAAGCCAGGTTGGGTTCTCTTCCGCATCGAACGTGTTGGTCTCGGTGTGCATGACGGGCTTCTTGTAACGATGGTAATATTCCCGCGTAATCTGGTACCAACCCATCACGTCCTGGGCGGTGCAAATGCTGCCGTCCGGTTTCAGAATCTTTTCGTTGCGACCGTAGTAATCGTTGCCCGTGATTTGATAGCCCGGCGGCTCACCGGCCATAAACCAATCGTATTCTTCCCGGGTGAGGCCATTGTCCATCAGAAACGTGAAAACATCCGCATCGGGAGGATAGGCGTAAAGCAAGTCCAGGGAAATGAAACGCTGTTTGTTGTGGAGCCGGATTTCCTTGGATTGCGTTGCTTTCCCTTCGTGCAGGTACTCGGCGGATTCGGCCTGAATAATGACCACGTCCGGGCGGTGCTTGGCAATGCGCTGGGTAGCCAGGATGCTGGCCGCGACCAGGTGCTTGATGGCCGTTACGAAAGCCCGGCCGGATTTTAACTGTTCATTCCAGAGGCCATCCATTGCACTCATCTTGGCAGTCACGTATATTTCGTTGACCGGGGTATAATAGCGCACCCAGGGGTAACGCTTGGCAACCGCTTCGGCATACCGCGCGAAATGCACGGGCAGTTCGGGATTCTGAAAGTCGCCCAGCCAATCGGGAAGGCCGAAGTGCATCAAATCGAGAATCGGCGTTAGCTTCAAACGCCGCATTTCATTCATTGCTTCGTCGGCAAAGTGCCAGTCGTATTTTCCCGGCGCTTGGTGAATGCGGTAGTAGGGCAACCCGTAGCGCAGAAAAACCAAGCCCAGGTCTTTGACCAATTGCAGATCCTCCCGCCAATGCGTGTAATGCCCGCACTCTTCGAGCTGATCTCGTCGGGTTGCGCCCTGGTCAATCAAGGGATACGAACATTCGATACCGGTAGCGAACATGAAATTGCCCGCGCTGCCGTCCGGTAAACCACTACCCGAAGAACCACTGGCACCGCCGTGCTGGTCGCCGGCGTAGCCGTTTTCACCCAATTTCTTCTTGATTGCCTTGAGAAAACTTGTCATGGAATAGCAGGTAGCAATGAACGACGTTTAAAATTCTCCGCTCCTCTTAAACGTAGCGTCGATGCCATGCATCGACGCTACACTAAACGCATTGGCTGATCTACTTGAAACCGTACGCTGGAAGCTACGAATGCGTAGAGTTGAAATTGTCAGGTGATGACCGGTCGGACGGCCGATGCCGTGGGATTTGGTGCGGGTTTCCGGGATTTGTTTGCCTGTTTACGTTTCCCTGCCAACGGTACTAAGCAGTCATGGGCTGTAAGCCGTGAGTCAGCAGCAGCGTCGTTGCAATGCAACGACGTGAGTAATGAAGTTCTGGTTGCGCAGTAGCGAAATGATAAACTACTGAAAGCAAATACTTTATCTGCTATATCCTGACCACTGCTTGCCAGGCAACGACGCTGCTGTTGGCTACCGCATACGGGCATAACATCAACCGGGACGGGTAGGTTAATGTTACGGAGCTCTCCCGCGTACCCCCTGTCTTAGTACGGTCTGGTCGTGCTTGGTTGCTGATCCGAACCACTTGTTTGGCTGCCGTTGCAAAATGATTACCTTCAACCGATGAAGCCCAACCCGGCACCCGATGAAAATACCCGCTTGGTTATTTATTGCGTTGCTTGCGCTTTTGCTGGGTGCATCACCGCTCCGCGCCCAGTCGAAGGTTGACCATTTGAAGCCCGCGGTAGCTCAGCTACCTTCGCAGGCTCAATCGGAGGTGGATAGTTTAAAGGGGCTCCTGAAAACCACCTCCCGGGGAATCCGCAAAATCAACCTTTACGAACACCTGTGCCTAGCCCACGCGGGTACGTTGGGTCAAATGGACCTGGCCCGCCAATACGCCGACAGCGTGAAGTGGCTGGCCGACCAGTCGAGGAATCCGTCCGGGCTGGCTTCTTCGAGTTATTGTCGTGCCGTGATTGCCCGCTACGACGGGAAATACTCGGAGGCGCTCGGTCATTTGCGCCAGCAAATCAACCATTGCGAAGCTGCCGGTGATTCTTCCCAGTTGGTGAAGGGCTTGTTTCAGATGGCGGTTGTGCACAAGGAACTCGGCAACTACCAGCAGAGCCTGGCCACCCATTACCGCATCATCCGGATATACGAGAAAAATCGTTTGCCCTATGACCTGGGAATCACGTTCATGGGCGTCGGCAATTTGTTGGTGCACCTCCAAAAGTACGAAAACGCCATCCAAATGTATCACCGGGCGCTTGCCATCTTCGAAGGCTTGCCCGTAAGCCTGGAGGTGAGAATGAGCAGGTTGAGGACATCCATGAACCTGGGCAACGCGTACTTGAAAATGAAGCAGTTCGAAAGAGCCAAGAGCATCTACGAACAGGCGCTGTTGGTCAGTGATTCACTCGGATCGAAACGGACCGCGGCTACTTGTTTGATGAGCATCGGAGAAATCCTGAATGGATTGGGCCAACACGACAGCGCCCTGGTGTACCATCTCCGGGCACTGGCCATTCGCGAACAGAATTCCCAGAAGGACAAGCTGGTAATCAATCTGCTGCGAATCGGTGAAACGTACCTGGCCCTGGAAGACCATCTCGCTGCCACCCGCTACCTGTTGGAGGCGCTGGCCCTGGCAAAGAAGTGCGGCGCCAAACCCTGCGCCAGGGATGCCTACGAGAAACTGGCTACGCTTTACGCCACCCAGCGAAACTTCCCGAAGGCCTACGAATACCACCGCTTGTTTTCGGTGATGAAAGACAGTGTGTTGAACGAAGAGACCGCCCGGCAACTGGGCGAACTGCAGACCAGGTACGAAACCGGGGAGAAGGACAAGCGAATTGCCCTGCTGGCCAAGGAAAAGGAGGTGCAGCAGAAAGAGGCACAGCGCCAGGCCACCCTTAAGAAAGCGCTCACCGGCGGATTGGGGCTGGTGAGTATGTTGGCGGGCTTGCTGGTCTACACCTTTCGCCAGCGGTTGCGCAACCAACGGATTGTCGCCGCCAAGAACGACGAAATCCGGGAAGCCAACTTCAAGCGTCAAGTGAGCGACCTGGAAACCCGGGCCCTGCGGGCACAGATGAACCCGCATTTTCTGTTCAATTGCCTCAACTCCATCAACCGGATGATCCTGGAAGGCGATGCCGAAAATGCCTCCCGGTACCTTACCAAATTTTCCAAATTGATCCGGCTGATCCTGGAGAACTCCGAAAGCGCGGCCGTGTCCTTGCAGAACGAGTTGGCGATGCTGGAATCGTACCTTCAACTGGAAGACCTGCGGTTCAAAGGCCGAATCGGTTACCGGATCACCGTGGACGAGTCGATTGACCAGGAAAACACGTACCTGCCTTCGATGGTGCTGCAGCCTTTCGTGGAAAATGCCATCTGGCACGGACTGATGCACAAAGAAAAAGCGGAGCCGGGATGCATCCGCATTAGCATTCGGGAAACGGAAGACGTTTTGAAGTGCGTCATCGAAGACAATGGCGTGGGAAGGGAGCAGGCCACTGCGCTCAAGAAGACAGCGGCCCTCAACAGCAAATCCATGGGACTGCAAATCACCGAAGAGCGGTTGAAGCTGTTTAACCAGGGAAAAACCGGGTCGCTGATCCGCATCACCGATCTGAAGGACTCCCTGAACCGGGCGTTGGGAACCCGGGTGGATATTCACGTCCCATTGGCGTAGACCATAAGCCCCTCATTCAAACCAATTGACCCTGGTTGACTATTTGATTGGTCAGGCTTCGCACGACCCGCGACTTACGTCTTTGCATTGCAAAAACGCTACCCACAACCTGTAACTTACGACTGCGCATGATCCGAACCATTGTGGTGGACGACGAAGCGGATGGCCGGGAGGCCCTGAAAACGGCCTTGGAAAGATACTGTCCCGAAGTGGAAATCCTCCGCATCTGCGAAACCCCGGAACGGGGACTGGAAGCCATCAAAGCGCTCCAGCCGGACCTGGTTTTGCTGGATGTGCAAATGCCGCACCTGTCGGGCTTTGACCTCTTGCAACGGATCGAGAAAATCAACTTCGCCGTCATCTTCGTAACGGCATTCGACCGGTACGCCATCAAAGCCATCAAGTTCAGCGCCCTCGATTACCTGCTCAAGCCCGTCGACGTGGA
>JACMKY010000626.1 GCA_014379925.1 Cytophagales bacterium
GCCCCCACCCGTTACGATGGCGGTTTTGCCGGTCAGGTTGAACATGGACGGTGATTGAATTGATTTAGATGATGTTAGGATGGTGGTTTTGCCGGTTAAGTCAGACGTGGCGTGATTGGGTAATGGATTATTTTTTTAAACGCCGAGAAAAAAATAATCCATGCCGAAGGGACAATGCTCAATGCCAACCGCCAACCGCTCATATCACGTACAGCAGTTCCGATTCGCTGTCGATCACGTCGCGCAGGGACGTGTTGTCGAGGATATCGGCGGTGGCATCGCGCACCTTGATCATCACCAGCCGGATGGAGCAGGTAGGGGCGTCTTTGCATTCGAGGCAGGGCTGGTAGGCCGTTTTGCTCGCGCACGGCACCTGCGCCAGCGGCCCGTCAATGACGCGGATGATGAGGCCGATGGAAATTTCGGAAGGGCTCTTGAGCAACGCGTACCCACCGGCTTTTCCCCGCTTGCTGTAGAGGATGCCCTGGTTTTTGAGGTCCAGCAGGATGGCTTCCAGAAACTTGCGGGGAATTCTCTCCTCTTCAGCGATTTCACCGATGCCCATCGAACCCCGCTCGGGTTTCCGGGCCAGGGTGATGAGGGCTTTGATGGCGTACTTGGCTTTTTTAGAGAGCATTGATCCAAGGGGCTTTCGGCAAGTATACTGCCTTTTTGCCAGACTTGAAACCGCGAACGCCCCGGAAGCTCTCCGGCCCTCAGTTGGCGATCATGCCGTGGGGATCGATCACGAATTTTTTTGCCGCTCCCTGGTCAAAATCCGCGTACCCTTTCACCGAATCCTTCAGCGTAATCACCTGTACGTTGACCGCCTTGGCAATTTGTATCCGGTCGTACAAAATGGCGTTCATCAGTTGCCGGTGGTAGCGCATCACCGGACACTGGCCGGTGTGCAAGGAATGGGATTTTGCCCAGCCCAAACCGATCCGAATGCTTAAACTGCCGATTTTTGCCGCCTCTTCCCTGGCACCGGGATCACCGGTTACGTAGAGCCCCGGAATGCCGATTGCCCCCCCGGCCCGGGTAATGGCCATCACCGCGTTGAGCACGGTGGCCGGTTGTTCCTGGTCGGCATCGGCCCCGTGTCCCTTGGCCTCGAAGCCCACGCAGTCCACGGCACAATCCACTTCGGGAACGCCAACGATGGCTTCAATGGCATCGGCCAAGGGTGTTTTTTCCCGCAGGTCGATGGTTTCGCACCCGAAACTCCTCGCCTGCGCCAGTCTTTCCGGAATCATATCCCCCACTATCACCAGCGCGGCCCCCAGCAATTGGCAGGAAGCCGCGCAAGCCAGACCGACCGGCCCGGCCCCGGCCACGTACACGATCGAACCCGGTCCGACCCCCGCGGTGACGGCCCCGTGGAAGCCGGTCGGAAAAATATCGGACAACAGCGTCAGGTCCCGGATTTTTTCCATGGCCTGGTCGCGGTCCGGAAATTTGAGCAGGTTGAAATCGGCGTAGGGCACCATCACGTACTCCGCCTGACCGCCCACCCAGCCCCCCATGTCCACGTACCCGTAGGCGGCCCCCGGGCGGGCCGGATTCACGCTCAGACAGATGCCCGTCTGGCCGACCTTGCAGTTGCGGCACCGGCCGCAGGCAATGTTGAACGGCACGGAAACCAGGTCGCCCACGCGGATAAATTCCACGTCGTTGCCGGCTTCGATCACCAGACCGGTGATTTCGTGTCCCAGGATCAAGCCTTCCGGGGCGGTGGTGCGTCCGCGTACCATGTGCTGGTCGCTGCCGCAAATGTTGGTGGAAACGATTTTCAGGATCACCCCGTGGTCGCACTTGCGGTTGCCCAGTGCCAGCTTGGGATACTCGATTCCCCTTACTTCAACCACGCCGGGTTTTACGTAAGCAACGCCTTGGTTGGTAGACATGCTGCTAAAAATTAAAGGTTGATGAATAGGATTGATCAAGCGGTTTTAACGGCGACAGTACCCCCCATTTCAATAACCGGAGCCGGGGCCCGCCAAACGGGGGCGGGCCCAATTGAACGGGGTACCCGGCAATGGTCGCCGTCCCGGCCTCAGCAATGGGCACGATGCCCGGAAGCCCGACTGCTTCCGGTTCTTTACGGGCTCGGCTTCCGGCCTCACGCGGCCACCGTGAAATGAGACGTTGGTTTGGTGGGTAAGCGACCAACGGACGAAAAAACGAACTTCGGCGGAACCGGGCGATTCGCCCCGGCCGCTACTGAAATTCCCCGCGATTGTTTGGTCCCCGTACCCGGTGCGGTATCCGGTAGACCCGGGCGACTGGCGGCCAGTTCAGACCGGCCTGCCGGGTGTATTACGGCTGCCGTCGCTAACCTAGTGAAAAAATCAAGGCCATCCGGTCCGGTTGTAAAAAAGAATTTTTCGGGTTGGCAAAAGCCTTTCCCCGCGCCTACAGTCCCGCCTGGCTTGATCCGTATGCTGACAGCGTTACCGGTAAAAAGCCGTTTTGGTGTCGGTTGGATCGTTTTTCCATTCTACCGCAGAATCAGGCACGTACTCACCGCGTGGGCGTACACCTTGCCCGGGCCGTCGGTCAGTTGCGCTTCAACCAGCGCACTTTTGCTGCCCGAATGAATGATTCTTCCCGCGCACCACACCAGGCCCGTTTGGGTGGTCAAGGGTCGCAGAAAGTTGACTTTCAATTCCAGGGTGGTGTAGCCTACGCCCGCGGGCAGGGTCGAATGCACGGTGCAGCCCATCGCGGAGTCGAGCACGGTGGTGATGACGCCGCCGTGTACCGTGCCAATGGGGTTGTAGTGCGATTCTTCGGGCGTGAAGGCAAATACCACCCGGCCTTCCATTGCCTCGAAGCCCTCGAGCCCGATCAGTTTCATGACGGGCGGTACGGGAAGCGTCCCGTTTTTCATCGCAAGCAGGTATTCCAGCCCGCTCAGGTTGCGGGCGGCTTGGGCGCCAATCAACGGGTCTTCCCAGGTGACGAGGCGGCGGCGGGGGAGGGTGCTTTCCATTTTTGTAAGGAAGTGGACGAATGAGAAAGGGCCGGGGATTCCAAGCCCTCGGCGGGGCAATGCCCCGTTTACTGGTATTGCGGATGTTTGGCCACGAACTTCTTCAGGTTCTCCGCGGCCGTTTTCCGGACCCCGTTCCGCACCAGCGGGGTCCAGCCCAGGAAGGTACCCGTTGGGCCCAGGGCCATCGAAGCCCACCGCCAGAAACGGAAAGCATCGCGGTGTTGAATGATCTGGCCGTCCTGGAAGGCAAACTGCGCCCGGAGCCGGTTGTGCACCTTCCGACCCGTGCGGGAGAAAGTGTAAAACGCTTCCCATTCCGCCGTGCCCCGCGTCGCGTTGGCTTCGGTATGGTTGCATTGGATCGACAAGTCCTTGGCCGACTCGCAGAGCATGTGCCACATGGCGGCGATGCCTTTTCCCCGCGTGTCAAACACCCCGTCGGCAAACGTGGCGTCGGGGTGGTAGCAAGCGGCCATGCCCCGGTAATCTTTCCGGCTGAAGCAGGCGTAGAGCTGCTGGATGAGTTGTTGGTTGGCGTGCACGGGTGGGATCGTAAGTGGGGTAGCAGTAATCAGCAGTCAAATTGATACGCCTTTATGAAACGATTCAGTTTTTCTTCTGAATCACCCCAGAAAAAGTAGCTGGTACCGTCTTTAAAATCAATTTGCATAAAATGAGTGAATGGAATCAGTTCAATTACTTTCTCGAACAAGACAATATCTTTTTTTATTTTGATATTAAATATGTTTTCAATCGAA
>JACMKY010000627.1 GCA_014379925.1 Cytophagales bacterium
CCACCTGCCCGGCTTCCAGGTAACGCTGCGCCAGGCGGTGCCGGTGGTGCCGTTCCGCTGCCGGGTCGTTGCCGAATTGTTCGCGAATGGATTGAATGTCGGGCGTGGACTGGAAAGCCCGGATGGACGTTTCGTCGGGCAAGGCTTCGGCGTTGCCCAGCCGGCCCAGGTTGTTACCGGTCAGCACGGGGCTGTGGCGGATCTCGACGGGAATGCGGTCGACGCCGATGCCCAACCCGGTGCTGGGTTTGGGCACTTCGAACAGCGCCCCGCCGGAAGCCCGGCAGTACCAATCGCCGCCCATCCGACCCACCAGGTCCATTTTGCGGGGGTCGATCCGGCCCTGGTCGTCCAGAAAAGCGGTTTGGAAATGGGCCATCACCACCCGGCAAAGAATGAGGTTGCCCGCCCCGCCTTCCGTTCCCGTTTCGATGATCTGAATCACCTGGCACTCGAAGGCCGCCGGCGATTCGGCCACGCGGGGCGGCTTCACCCGTACGGAGGGGAGGGGAGTAAAGCCCGCTTTTTCAAACTCGTTCACGCCCCGGGGATACGCGCAACTGGCCAGGGAGGTTTGCTCCACCATGGCGTAATTGACCACGTTGATCACCACCTCCCCCGTGGCGCGGGCATTGTCGAGGGTGTGCTTGTTGGTGTTGTCCCGTACTCCCCGGGTGGGCGAGAAAACCAGCAGTGGGGGATTGGAACCGAACGCGTTGAAGAAACTGTACGGGCTCAGGTTCACGCGCCCGTGTTCATCGACGGTGCTGGCGAAGGCCACCGGACGGGGCGCCACCGCCCCGAGCATCCACTGGTGAAACGCTCCGGTCGAAACTTCTCCGGGATCAACGGTTTTAAAAGCAGCGGTCATGGATTGGTGGTCGGTGGTCCAGCGTCTATAATCAAGGGTAGGAAGTACACTGTTGACTAAGTGCTGATTACAAGGCGGATTGCAACCGCGGCGACTGGACGCCCGGTTGCCGGACCACCCCGGTGGTCCGCTCCTGGCTAACGTTTTAGCAGAAACTTAATTAACGATGTAGTAAGTAGATAAGCGAAAGTAACGCGGCACTTGGGTTGTGCAGGAACCAGCGGCAAGTTTAAACGTGGCGGAAGGCCGCCCCGACGCTTGAACCAGATGGGTGAAAGGCTTGCTGATAGACGGTCGGTTACTTTCCCTTATTTGACGACAACCCATTGACGACTAACTGGCACCAAACTGCGGCTTGCGAGCGTTGACTTTACGGTACTTTCCAGTCGCGGTCACGTTGTGTCCAAAGCCGCAGATGCTTTCCTGCTTCACCTCCAGACGGCCACCACCAAATTGCAGCGTGATCAGACATTCGTCTTCCGCACCTTCCGGCTTGAACGTGGCCGTTTCACCTTCGATGAATGCGATGCCAATGCCTTCGCCGACATTGGCCATCAGACCGTCCGCCGTCTTGTATTCGTACACGCCGGAAAATTCGACCTTGAGCTTTTGTTTGCCGAGCGCCCAGATTTTAAACGTGCTGGATCTGGATTGCCAAGTGCCGTTAACCTGGGCAGCGGTAACAATCTTTTGTTGCGCGACCCCACTTTGGGACAAGCACAGTAGGCCGCCGATCAGAACGGACAAGACGAACGTTTTCATGATTTTATCCGGCGCTTTTTCAGCAGTAAGCTTCCTTAACGACAAATACCGAACCCCAACTCCATTGTCCAATTCTGACCGGGCTTAAAGCCTTACCAAGGTTATTTTCCGAACAAACTCCGGCCTTGTTGCACCCTACGCCGCTACGGCTTCCTTTCGTCGGCTCCTCACCGCTCCGAACGCGGCGAAGCCCAGCAGCCCGGCCAGCAGGATAGAACTGACGAGGGCGATCTGCTCGCCCCGGACGTAGGATTTCGGTTCGAAGCGGAACGCGATGGCGTGTTTGCCCGCCGGAACGCGCATGGCCCGCAGCACGTAATCTGCCCGCAGGTGCGGCACGGGCTTGCCGTCCAGGTACGCTTCCCAGCCTCTTTTATCGTTGTAATAGATCTCGGAGAACACGGCCAGTTGCTCGCCCGCGGCGTTGCTTTCGTAGGTGAGTTGGTCGGGGGCGTAGCGCGTCAGGCGGAGGGTGGCGGCACTGTCGGGCCGGATCTGCAAGCCCCGCAATTGGTCGGCAAACCGCTTGTCCACCACGGCCACCTGCTTGGGATCGAACCCGTCCAGCGCCTTGATTTCTTCGTTGGCATTGTTCACCAGCCGGTAACTGTTCACGAACCACCCGTTGCCCATTGCGCCGGGGTTGGACTGGGCAACGGGCTGCCCATCCTGGCCCTGGAAGATGAAGTACTTGGTGTTGAGCATGTTCAGCGCCGCCAGGTTGTTCTTGGCAATCTGAAATTCGATCAGTTCGTTGTAGCGGCCCAGCTTGGCGCCGTGGTAGCCCCCGATGGACTTGTGGAAGTAGGAAGTATTGGCTTCACCAAAAGGGTTGGCGGTGTTCAACACCCGGTAGCTGAGGTCCTTGTCCCGCAGAATCTGCTGGTCGGCGGGCGAAGGCGCGGGGGCGAAGGCCCGCTGCGATTCGTTTCGGCTCCGGAAGTCGTCGTTGTTGAGGTAACGCTTGCCCACCGCAAACAGATCGACCAGCACCAACGCGGTCAGGCCCGCGTACAGCACCGCGGCCTTGACTTTTTGGTTAGCAAAGAGCCACGTCAGCCCGGCGGCCAGCAGCACGAATACCAGCGAGCGGAAGGCATCGGTGCTTAGCAAACCGGCGCGGTCGTCGCGGATGCTACCCATCAGTCTACTGGCGATGCCTTCGGCCTGCGACTGGTCGGCCGGCGCGCCCCGCCCGAACATGGCCGCGAAGCTTTCCTGGTTCCTCGGATCGGAAGGAGACGAAAAATCAAAAAGCAGGCCACTAGCCAGCGCGAAAAACAGGCAGATTCCGCCCACGATGCCCACGCTCCGCAGCAGCGGTTTCCGCAGGTTGGCAGATTTCCAACCGCCCCGCACCAGTTCTTGCACCCCGAGCACCGCCACTACCACGATGGGAATCTGGGCCAGGTTGAGCAGCATCGTCACGGCGCGGAACTTGTTGTAGAGCGGAAAGTAATCGAACATCAGGTTGTTGAACACCCCGAAGTTCTTTCCCCAGGCCAGCACGATGAACAACCCGGCTACCGTCAGGGCCCACCACTTGATTGGGTCTTTTACCAGGAACATGCCCAGCACGAACAGAAACAACACGACGGCTCCCGCGTAGACGGGTCCGCCCGTGAGCGGTTGGTCGCCCCAGTAGAGCGGCAACTGCTGCGCAAATTGCCGGGCCTGGGCGGGAGTTACGCCGACCTGGACCAGGGTTTCGACCGTGTTGGAGGACTTCCCCAGCGCGCCGTACGTGGCCCCGCCGTGGAAGTTGGGAATCAGCAGCGTGAGGGTTTCCGGAATGCCGTAGCTCCAGTTGAACGCGTATTCGCGGCCCAGGCCTTCGGCGGGCTCGACGGCGGCCCGTTGCGCGGTGTCGGCGGAAATGGTTAGTTCGGATTTGCCGCGCTGGGTGGCCTGAGAATACTCGTAGGTAGTCCAGAGGCGGGAAGCGTGCGTACCGACGGCCACCAAACCTGCCCCGATCAACACGGCGGAGGCAAGGGCGAACTGGCGGAGACGCCCGGGCGACGCCTGATTTTGGCGAATGGCCCAAACCAGCTCGAATGCGCCCAGGATGAGCAGGGCCAGGAAGGTGTAGTACGTGATCTGCACGTGGTTGCCGTAGAGTTGCAGTCCCAGGAACAGGGCCGTGAGGGCCCCGCCCACCAGGTAACGGCCGCGGAAAACCAGGATGACACCCCCGATCAGGGGCGGCGCGTAGGCAATGGCGATCACCTTGGAAACGTGGCCGGCCTCGATGCTGGTGAAGTTGGCCGAGCAGAAGGCGAAGGCGATTGCCCCCAGCGCCCCCAGCCAGACCTCCGTGCCCAGGGCCATTAGCAGCAGGTAGCACCCGCCCATCAGCAGCACCAGCAAGTTGGCCGGCTCGGGCAGCAGGTACGTGAAGAGTCGGCCCAGGTGGGTGGTGAGGCTGTTGGGATAGTCGGAACTGATCATGTAGCCGGGCATTCCCCCGAACATGCTGTTGGTCCAGAGGGCTTGGTTACCGGTTTTCTGGCGGTAATCGATCAGTTCCCGGGCCGCGCCCTGGGCCTGAATGCTGTCGTACTGGGCCAGCCGTTTGCCGTTCAGCAGGGGGGAAGCGTAGAGGAAAGCGATCAGGACAAAACCGGAAAAAGCGATCAAATGTGGGTAAATTCTTTTCACGGACATTTTATTTTTCATATACTTGTGCAGCCAAAACCATGGAAAAGCAAAGATAGAATGAATGCGCGGAGTGATGCCAACGGGCAACCGTAAATTTTCTCCCCTCCGCCCGACGGGTTCGTTTCGCTTCCCGGCCTACTCGGTCCGGACAACGAGGCTGTTCGGTTCCAACAACCGCTCCGTCGGCCGACGCGGAACGCCCGGTGGGTCTGGGTGCTCTTCCAACGAATCAACTTATTTTTCCAAAAATTTTCTCGCTTCTTGTTCGTTCACAAAGGGTTATTATCCCGCACTGGTGCTTGGTGTAGGGAATGGCTCGCGGTAATTCCGGTGTTCTGAGCAAACAACCTACTCACAGATGAAAAGAATAGCGGTGTTTACCTCGGGCGGCGACTCGCCGGGAATGAACGCTTGCATCCGGGCAGTGGTGCGGGGAGCGGTCTACCACGAAGTGGAAGTATTCGGCATTCGGCGGGGATACGACGGGATGATCCGGGGCGACATCGTGCAGATGACCTCCCATTCGGTGAGCAACATCATTCAAAAGGGCGGCACGATCCTGAAATCGGCTCGCAGCAAGGAATTCTTCACCAAGGAGGGACGGCAAAGCGCCTACGAACAACTGCAGAAACACGAGATTGAAGGCCTGGTGGCCATCGGCGGCAACGGCACCTTCACGGGGGCCGAAATCTTCTGCACCGAATTTGGTATTCCGACGGTGGGCGCGCCCGGTACGATTGACAACGACCTGTTCGGCACCGATTACACCATCGGCTTCGATACGGCGGTGAACACCGCCCTCGACGCCATCGACAAGATCCGCGACACCGCCGATTCGCACGACCGCATCTTCTTCATTGAGGTAATGGGCCGCGATTCCGGTTACATTGCCATCCAGTCCGGCATTGCGGGCGGGGCCGAACTGGTGATGGTGCCCGAAACGTTTACCCCCATCAAGGAAGTCGTGCACACACTCAAGCAGGGCTGGAGCCGGTCCAAAACTTCTTCCATCATCGTGGTGGCCGAGGGAGGCGAAGAGGGAGGGGCCGCCCAGGTGGCCGAAAAAATCAAGAAACAGGTAGATGGTGAAGTAGACATCCGCGTAACCGCCCTCGGACACGTCCAGCGCGGGGGGGCTCCCACGGCCTACGACCGCATTCTGGCCAGCCGCCTGGGACTGGGCGCGGTGGAGGGCCTGCTCGACGGGCAACGCAACGTGATGGCCGGCATTGTCAACAACCGCCTGGTATACACCTCTTTCCACGACACCATCCACAAGAACAAACCCATCAGCAAAGAGTTTCTGCGCCTGGCAAAAGTGCTGAGCGTATAACAAGTTTATGGGTGAGGGAGTTTATGAGTGAGGGAGTTTATGAATGGAGGAGTGAAAACACGGAAAAAGCGCTACTCATACACTTTCAACTCATAAATTTTCAACTCATAAACGCATAGACTCCCATGGGAATGCTTCCGATCGTGGTGGTGCTGGCTAGCTTCATCTTGCTGTGGGGTATGGTCAACTACCACAGTTTCGTGACCAAAAGGAAAGCCATTGCCGATACCCTCGAAGCCCGCCGACTGGCGCAAATCCGCCTGGGCGATGCGCTGATACCGCTGTTGGACGTTCACCGAAAATACCACCTCCCCATTCCGAGCCCGCTCAGTCAACTGCCCAACCTTACACTCGTGCAGCGCAAGAGCACCATCGAAGAACTGATGCGGGAAGCTGACCAGTTGCTGGACCAAACGAGTAGCCAGTCTTCGTTGACCCCGGACGGGGAGTTCGAGCGGCTAAGAACCGTTTACGGGGAAGCCAAAAAGGGGTATTTCCTGGCCCGCAAGCGCCACCGGGCTGCCGTGAATGGCTACAACGCCGAAGCCAGGCACATGCCTTCCAAGATCGTCGCCAAAATCTTCGGCTTCCAACCGAGTCAATGATCAATGATCAGCAGTAGCCCATCAGCTTGTACACGGCGTAGCCCGTCATTTCGTGCAGCAGCAGGCTCCACTTGCCGAAGGCTCCTTCGGAGGGAATCAGCCACCGATCGGGCGTGAAGGTTCTTTCGGCGGTTTGGAAGTCCGCGCTGAACCCGTCGGCCCGCACCCCGGCCTGCCGGAAACACCCCGCCGCCCGCCGCAGGTGAAACGCCGAGGTGACGAGCAGATACCGTTGGTTGGGAAAATGCCGCCGGAGTAGCTGAGCCGAAAACAGGGCGTTCTCGCGCGTGTTCCTCGACCGGGTCTCCACCACCACGTCCCGTTCCGGCACGCCGCAGAGGCGGAGGAAACTGGCCAGTTCGTCGGATTCGCTACCACCCCGGCCCGTCAGCAGGCCACTTCCCCCGCTGATGAGAATTTTCCGCACCTTTCCCAGTTTGTACAAGTGCAAGGCGTGCGTGATCCGGTCGGCACCCTTCTCGAAATAGACGCGGTCGCGCGGTTGCTTGGTGGAATTGGTGATGCCCGTCAA
Source organism: Cytophagales bacterium (assembly GCA_014379925.1). Taxonomy (GTDB): domain Bacteria; phylum Bacteroidota; class Bacteroidia; order Cytophagales; family ES-bin-26; genus ES-bin-26. The sequence continues at coordinate 6,765 of JACMKY010000627.1, forward strand.
CACGATGGCCACGTCGTAGGGCTGCCGGATTTCGGCCAGGGGCGTGGGCGGAATTTCCCACTGTAACAGGGCTTCGTTGATCAGAAAACCGTTTCCGAACAGAAAAACCATCCCGATGCCAATGCCCAGCCAACGTTTGCGCTGCCGCTCATCGCGGGTGAAACGGGCGTACAACAAGGCCCCCATCACCCAGGTAATGGGCATCAGTGCGTAAAGAAGGGTTTTGGAAAGGACAAAGAACATGGGGTGATGAGCGGATTTGACTTCGGTTTGACGTGCTTCAAGAGGTCGGTAGATGTAGCCGGGCGGCGTTCCGCTTTAGCCGAATCAACGCCAGGATTCGGCCAAATCTACGCAGTACGGCGTATTTATTCCGAACGGGTCTTGTGCCAACTACGGTTGTTTTCACGGGTGATTATGGAAATCACCCCCCAAGGTTTTCAAAACCCGGGGGTTGTCCGGTAAAGTCGCAATCATTCGTAAAAAGATAAACGAAGCAATTAGACGGGGGACGCACCCGCCCGGCACCCACGGACGCGGTCGCACGGACGCGGTCGCACGGACGCGGTCGCGTGAACGCTGACAACCGTCGGTGATGGCTGGTTTCAACCGGCGATTGCCTACTGTTTGTTGGGCTTCAGCGAGTCGGCGGGAATGGGACGACTCGGTTGGGTGGTGTCCGGGAGCGCGGGACGGGGAGCAGACTTGGCGGCGTTCCATTGGTTGAGCAAGTCCCGGTTGGGCAAGGTGCCCGACCGCCCGACGGGAGGCGGTGCCTTGCGGACCGCCTTCTTCAGGCCCCGGAAAAAGCCCTTGTTGGGTCCGGTGGAAAAGAAAGTCACGCCCTGCGGTCCGTTGACAAAGCTGCGGAAGTTGTCGAAGCCGTCCATGCGCGGAATGACGCCCAGAATTCCCTGTTGGCGGATTCCGGCCACGTTGTCGCGGGCGTTTTCTTCTGCCTCCGTATCCACCTTCAGGTCCAGGAACTCCCCCTTGAATTCCGCTTCGGAGCGCGGCCGGATGCTCACCCCCCGCAACAAAATCACGTCTTTTACCATCTCCACCCGGGCTTCGTACGCCGGGCCGGCAAAGCCCGCGGGAAGGACGATTCGGGACGACTTGTAGCCTACGAAGGTAACCGTCACCGTGTCCCGGAGACCGACCCGGATGCGGAAGCGTCCCGCGGCGTCGGTGGCGGTTCCTTCCGTTGCGCTTTTCACCACGCTGGCAAACAGCAACGGCTCCCCGGTGACCTTGTCCACCACGGTGCCCGACAGAACCGCCCCCTCGGAACCCGGTTGTCCGCAGGCGCCTTCACAAAACAGCCACCAGGTTAGGCCAGCGACCAGCAGTCGGAATAACACTTTGGACATGGGTTGAGTAGTCAGCAAACAGTAAACAATCGAGGCAATGGTTTATTGTTTGATACCTGACTGCGAATGGTTCATCGGGCGGACACCAGTTCTTTACGGCGCTTGACGATGTCGCAGGCAGTGAAAATGGCTTCGCGCATGGAAGTTTCGTCGGCCAGGTTCTTGCCCGCGATGCTGTAGGCCGTGCCGTGGTCGGGCGAAGTGCGCACAACGGTCAGGCCGGCGGTAAAATTCACCCCGTCCTCGAAAGCCAGGAGTTTAAAAGGAATCAATCCTTGGTCGTGGTACATGGCCAGTACCGCGTCGAACTTCCGGTAACCGCCGGTGCCGAAAAACCCGTCGGCGGGAAAGGGACCGTAGAGCAGCATCCCCTTGTTTTTGAGCGCCTGCACGGCCGGAAGGATGATTTCCTGTTCTTCGCTCCCCAACAAACCTTCTTCGCCAGCGTGCGGATTGAGCCCCAGTACGGCGATTTTTGGTTTCTGAATGCCAAAATCGTGTTGCAGCGACTTGGCCATGGCGTGGATTTTGGCGGTGATCTTCTCCCCGGTCAGGCTGGCCTTTACCTTTTCGAGCGGAAGGTGGCCGGTTACCACGCCCACCCGTATCCGTGGGCTCACCAAAAACATCAGGCTCTCGTCGGGACGACGTTCGGCTTTGTCGTCGCGGACCGCGAAGTGTTCAGCGAAGAATTCCGTGTGACCCGCGTACTGGAAATGTTCGCTTTGGATGTTGTGTTTGTTGATGGGAGCCGTCACCACGGCCTCGATCAGGCCGTTTTTCAGGTCTTCCGCGGCCGCTTTCAGGGCCAGGTACGCGCCCTGTCCCGCGTCCGGGGTGGATTTGCCGGGTTCGATCTCCAGGTTCTGGTCGTCCCAGCACGCAATGAGGTTGGTGCGCCGGGGGTTGGCTTGGTCGGGGCTCTTAATCGCATTCAACACCCATTCCTCCAGGTTAAGAAGTTTGCGGTATTTGATCAGTACCTTCATCGAACCGTAAATGATGGGGGTACACATCCGCAGCATCTTGTTGTCGGCCAAGGCTTTCAGGATTACTTCCGGCCCGATGCCGTTGTAGTCGCCGATGGTGATGCCGATGAGTGGTTTGGGAAGGAGGATGTCGGTCATGCAGGGTTGGTAGGGTTGGTAGGTTACAGGTTGCAGGTTACAGGCTGTTGGGTTACGGAAAGGAAGTTCAGTTAAGGAATGTAATTCGTAATTCGTAATTCGTAATTCGTAATTCGTAATTCGTAATTCGTAATTCGTTAGGTTCTCCGTTCTTCTTCGCTGACGCTGATCAGGGTATCCAGTCGGCTGACCCGGGTTATTTCTTGCCGGGCGCTCATGACCCAGTTGGTTGCCCGGTTCCGGTAGTAGGATGCCTGCGATTGAAAAAAAGTCCACGCTTTTTGATTCAGTCGGAATTTGTTTTCGTACGCTTCGTCCAGTTTTACCGGTTCCTTCTCGTAGGAATAGATCTTGGATCTACTTTCTTCCCGCTGGTTAAAGATCGCAAGTCCGGAGGGCTGCATCCGTCCTTGGTTGGTCAATTCTTCCACTTTCCGGATGTTTACCGCGCTCCAGATACTTTTTGTTTTTCTCGGGGTAAAACGAATGCAATAACTATCGCTTTCGAGTGATTTACGTACGCCATCTATCCAACCAAAACAAAGTGCTTCGTCCACGGATTGGGACCAGGTGATGCTCGGTTTATCGCTGCCTACTTTGTAAAATCCGACCAGGAGTGCAGTTTCCCGGTGGTGGTTTTCTTCCAACCACGCTCGGAAGTCGGATGGGGTGGCAAAAAAGATGGGCGTCATTTTAGAAAGTTAGGTAACAAAGTACGCGCTGATTTAGAAAAACGGCGGGAGTCGTCAACCAAGCTGGCCGCCAGATAACCCCATCTCGTTACGGGTTAAAAGGCAGTTCAAGCCGTTCACCGGATTTCAGGGTGTTCCATTGATAAACCAATTCCCGATAGGTTTCTCTGATTTTACGCAGTTGATCTTCCGTCAAACGGTTAGGAAAAGGAATTTCCTTGGCATCCAGGGCTTGTTTAAGCGTGGACACAAAATCGGAATTCTCTCCCGAGATCCGTTCCGTTTGCAAAAGACCAACGATAAATTCAGCTTGGTGAGCTTCGACCGGCAAGTTAGCGGGCATCAGTGCTTGGGATCGTTTGTCCCGGGGTAATTCAAACGCCTCGGGCGTAAAACCTTGATCGAGTAAACCGTAAAATGCTTGCTTGAATTGCAATGTTTTCTCCACGGCGTAGTGAGCCAGGTCGTGTTCAATGGGTAGGCGATTCAATTTTGTCCAGATCGCACTGCCGTCGGAACGACGAAAGGTAAAAATACTGGGTTTGGTGGTTTCTTTTTGAAAGCCAAGCAGTGCATCCATAACGCGGTGGTTGATGCGCCTTTCTATAAACGCCTTTTAATCTAATCTAAAATTTACAACCCCTACCTCACAGTTCCTTCGCCCTTTCCGTCAGGAAGTGATAGAGCAGCCGCACGCCCAAGCCCGTCGCGTTCTTGCCGCGGTAGCTGTCGGCGATGGTCAGGTAAGCACCGGCGGCGATGTCGAGGTGCAGCCAGGGGTAGCTGGTGAAATGTTCGAGGAACTTTCCCGCCGTGATGGCTCCCCCTTCCGTACCCCCGATGTTTTTGAGGTCGGCGATGTCCGATTCGAGCTGCTGGCCGTATTCCTCCCACAGCGGAAATTCCACCAGCCGTTCGTACACTTCCTCGCCGCTCCGCAGCAGTGCTTTCTTCACTTCCTCCGAGGCCGTTCCCATCATCACTACGCCCTCCTTGCCAATGACCCGCGCCGCCGCGCCCGTGAGCGTGGCCAGGTCGATCACCAGTTCGGGTTCGTAGCGGGTGGCGTAACTGAGGGCATCGGCCAGAATCAGCCGGCCTTCGGCGTCGGTGTTGAGCACTTCCACGGTTTTGCCGCTGTGCATCGTAATCACGTCGCCGGGCGCGAGGGCGTTGCCGTCGAGGCGGTTTTCGGTGGCCGGAATCAGGCCCACCACGTGCAGCGGCACGTTGTTGTGGGCCAGGGCGTAGAGCGTGGCCGCCACCGCCGCCCCCCCGGCCATGTCGCACTTCATCGTTTCCATGCCAACGGCCGTCTTGATGCTCAGCCCGCCCGTATCGTACACCACGCCCTTGCCCACCAGCACGTAAGGCTTGGCGTTGCGCGCCCCCTCCGGCTTGTATTCGAGTACGTTAAAAGTGGGCGGATTGGGACTGCCCGTGTTTACGGCCAGTAAACCACCCATTTTCAGGCTCCGGATCTTGGATTTGTTGAATACCTCCACGTCGAAACCCGCGTGTTCGCCCAGAATGCTGATTTCTTTGCTGAATTGTTCGGCCGTCAGGTAGATGACGGGCTCGTTGACGAGGTCGCGGGCAATCATGGCCGCTTGAATCACGTTGGCTAGTTCGCGCACCCGTTGCGGCGTGATCGCCTGGTCGTGCAACAGCAAGGTCCGGATCGAGTGGCTTTTCTTCTGGGTCTTGTACTTGAGGAACTGGTAGCTGCTCAGCGCAAACCCTTCGCAGAAACGCAGCAGATCGTCGGGATCGCCCGTCAGCGAAACCATCTGCATCACTTCCGTCGGCAGCATACGCACGGTTCGGAAAAGATCCGCCCCGAGCCTTCTCATCGCTTCTTTACGCCGGTGGCCAGGGCGGATATCCGTTTCGGGGTGGAGAAAGAACACCTGCCGACGGTACTGGTTGACGTGAATGACGGACGTCTTTTCCGCTATTTTCTGCCGTACGAAGTTCGCCTCGCCGGGATGCTGGCAATACGCGCTCACGTCCGAACCGGCGTGGATGAGAATGGCCAGGTCGTCGTCGGGGGAAAGGGAATCGGTGAGCTGGATGGATGGTAGCATAGGAGCGGGTGGCTTATTTGCCGGGCGGATGGATGCGGCAGCAAACCCAACCCTCCCGCTCGCCGGGTCTCAGCCACGATTGCCGGGTCCGTCGGTCGGTCCCGTAACCGGTCCCGGTTTGCACATTTGGGCATCTGCCCATAGCTTTATCCCGCAATTTAGAAAGTATCGCCGGAAAAGCGAAAGGACTGGTCGGGTGGCCGGCGAAAAAAGCCGGGCAACCACGGCGAACGGAATGTCTGAACCCGGATTTTGCGGATTATAGCGCGCGTTCTAACTTGTCGGAAACGGGACCGGACTACTTCACTGCACGGCAACGAAGCGATTGCTGCTGAATACCGAATGCTGTGCTTCGCAGTTCGACCAAAGCTCACTATCACTCAGCATGACTGAATACTGAATACCGACACCACCAACCCTTGCCATGAACATTCTGATTGCCGACGAAATGCACCCGTCCCTGATACCGATGCTGGAAGCCGATGGCTTTGCGGTGGCGTACCGGCCCCTGATCACCCGCCCGGAGATGATGGACTGCCTGGCGGCGTACCACGGACTCATCCTCCGCAGCAAAACCCCGCTGGACGCGCCCCTGCTCGGGCGGGCGACCCGCCTGCGTTTCATCGGACGGGCCGGTGCCGGCCTGGACCTGATCGACCTCGACACGGTGGAACAACGGGGCATTCACCTGATGAACGCGCCCGAGGGTAACCGCGATGCCGTGGCTGAACACGCCGTCGGGATGCTGCTCGGCCTGCTCAACCACCTGCTCCGGGCCGACCGACAGGTACGGCAAGGCATCTGGCGACGGGAAGAGAACCGGGGTACTGAAATCGGGGGCAAAACGGTGGCCATCATCGGCTACGGCAACACGGGCCGGGCCTTCGCCAAACGCCTGGGCAGTTTCGGCTGCCGGGTGCTGGCCTACGACGCGTACCTCCGGGGGTACGCGGACGACTACGCCCGCGAAAGCGACATGGAAGCGATCTTCGAGCAAGCCGATGTGCTGAGCCTGCACGTGCCGCTCACCGAACAAACGCGCACCCTGGTGGACGAAGCGTATCTGCGTCGCTTCCGGAAAGACCTCTACGTGATCAATACCTCCCGGGGTGAGGTGTTGGAATCTCGCGCTTTGCTGGCGGCCCTGCAAACGGGCAAGGTGTTGGGGGCGGGCCTGGACGTGCTGGAGAATGAAAAGCTGGGCA
>JACMKY010000628.1 GCA_014379925.1 Cytophagales bacterium
CAGGAATTTTCCGCGACGGGGTACGAAGAGAGTTTCATACGTCAATTATCAGTTGTCAGTTGTCAATTGTCATGGTGAGCGATAGTTAGCGCAGTCGAACTACGAACCACAATTATCCATTTCTCCCGTAGGGATTCATGAGTCACTCTGATCTTGTCGAAGAACGGGTCGGTGTCGTACCCGTACTTTCCGAAGGAACGCGGCGACCAGCCGCCCAGTCGCTTGCGAACGCGGTCCCGTAATCGGTCCCGTAATCGGTCCCGTAATCGGCGACCGCCGCCTTGGATTGATCATTGTCCTCAGGGGTTGATGCAGATTAAGCGGTAAGATCACCCGTTGCGTACGGAAAATTAAGCAATTCAGTGGGCAATGGCTTCAACTTAGCCGGAAAACGAAGGAGGCGTTCTCCTACCGTCGGATGAACACCAGCCCTTCACCCTTCCGATTCGTTACCACATCCCACCAAAACGCCGTTTCATCAGTAAGTAATGGGTAAGCAGAAAGGGGAAGGGTAGTTTTGCAGCCTCCCCACCGGATGCGGAAGCGCGTCTTTTTTCATCCCGCGTGGGGGAAACCGACGGCTGGGCTGTCCCTTTGAAGAACGCAACCATCTCTTTTCAATCCATGAAAAAAAGTATTCTAACCGTGCTGCTCGGCGTCTGGTTCGGCCTGGCCTTCCAGCAAGCTCCCGCCCAACCCAAAACCGGCGGCGGCAAGGTCACCGTCAACGGCTACGTGCGGGATGCGGCCAGTGGCGAAGCCCTCATCGGTGCCACGGTGTTCGTCAAGGAACTGGCCACCGGCACGGCCACCAACGGGTACGGATTCTACTCCCTGACGCTGCCCCCGGGTGATTACCTCCTGACCTACCGCTACCTGGGCTACGAGTCGCTGAGCAACCCGCTTGCTTTGACCGGTAACCTGACCCGCGACGTGAACCTGTCCGACCAACGGGTACAGATGAAAGAAGTGGTCATTGCCGCCGACAAGCCGGACGACAACGTGAAAAGTACCGACATGAGCGTCAATAAGCTCGACATCCGAACCATCCGGATGATGCCCGCCCTGCTCGGCGAGGTCGACGTGGTGCGCAGTATCCAGTTGCTGCCGGGCGTGAGCACGGTGGGCGAGGGGGCCTCGGGCTTCAACGTGCGCGGCGGCGGGGTGGACCAGAACCTGATCCTGCTCGACGAGGCGCCCGTCTACAACAGTTCGCACCTGTTCGGCTTCTTCTCCGTCTTCAATCCCGACGCCGTCAAAGACATCAAGTTGCTGAAGGGCGGCATTCCGGCGCAGTACGGCGGCCGCCTGTCGTCGCTGCTCGACGTGCGGATGAAGGAGGGCAACTCCAAACGGCTCACCGCTTCCGGCGGCATCGGCACGGTGTCGAGCCGCCTGACGGTGGAAGCCCCACTGGTCAAGGACAAGAGTTCGTTCATCGTCGCGGCCCGTCGCTCCTACGCCGACCTGTTATTGAAGGTGAACCCCGAACAGGCCAACAACCAGGCCTATTTCTACGACCTGAGCGCGAAAGTCAATTACACCATCAACGAGAACAACAAGGTATACGCATCGGGCTACTTCGGCAAGGACGTCTTCAAGTTCGGGGACGAATTCCGCACGGATTGGGGCAACGCCACCGCCACCGTCCGCTGGAATCACCTGTTCAGCAAGCGCCTGTTTGCCAACTTCACCGGCATCTACAGCAACTACGACTACCGGCTGGGCGTGCCGACTGGTTCGGAGGGCTTCGACTGGAAATCCAACATCGTCAATTACAGCACCAAGGCGGATTTTACCTATTACCTGAACCCCAAAAATACCATCAACTTCGGGGCAAGTGCCATCCTCTACCGCTTTCAGCCGGCCAAGATCACCCCGCTGGGCGGCAATTCCATCTTCATTCCCCGCGTACTGAATCCGCAGCGGGCGACCGAATACGCGCTCTACCTCGACGACGAACAGGTCCTCTCGTCCCGTTTGTCGGTGCAATACGGCCTCCGCCTCTCCATGTTCGACTACCTGGGTGCCGCCACGGTGTACGACTACGTCGGTCCGGATGGTTTCAGGAAAACCCCGGCCAACCCGCGCACCTTCGGCAAGAACGAATCCGTCCGGCGCTACGCCAACCTCGAACCCCGCGCCTCGGCCCGCTACACCCTCACGGAAACCAGTTCGCTGAAGGCCAGCTACCACCGGATGGCGCAGTACATCCACTTGATTTCCAACACCACCGCCGCTTCGCCGCTGGACGTGTGGTCGCCCAGCACGTCCAACATCCGGCCGGAAATCGCTGACCAGGTGGCGTTGGGTTACTTCCGGAATTTCCGGGACGACGCCTACGAGTTTTCGGTCGAGACCTTCTACAAAACCATGTCCAACCAGGTGGATTACATCAACGGAGCGGACCTGCTGCTCAACGACAACCTGGAGGGGGAACTGCTTTACGGCCAGGGCCGGGCGTACGGGGCGGAGTTTTACCTCAAGAAAAACGCCGGCAAGCTTACCGGCTGGGTAAGCTACACCCTCTCGCGGAGCGAACGGCAGATCAACGGCATCAACCTCGGCCGGTGGTACCCCAACAAGTACGACAAGACGCACAACCTGGCGGTCGTGGGCCTTTACGCGCTCAACGAACGCTGGACGCTGTCGGGCAACTTCGCCTACGGCACGGGCGTGGCGACCACTTTTCCCAACGGCCGCTACGAACAGGGGGGCGTGGTGGTTCCCCACAACACCACCGATTCCCGCAACAACTACCGCGTGCCCGCCTACCACCGGGTTGACGTGGCGGCCACGTTGCAGGGCCGCAAAAAAGCCGGCCGCCGGTGGGAAAGCAACTGGGTATTCTCAGTCTACAACCTCTACGCCCGCCGCAACGCCTTCACGGTGTATTTCCGCCAGAACGAGGACAACCCGAACCGGACCGAAGCCGTGCGCCTGTCCGTGCTGGGCACGGTGCTGCCTTCAGTAACGTACAACTTCAACTTCTGACCGCGACCGCTGATGGACCGCTGATTTAAATGATTAGGATGATTTCGCTGATGGACTGCTGGTTTTTAATGATTTGTAAACTTATGACTTACTACTTCTTATGAAAAAATATTTCGTGTTCCCGTTTTTATTTTCCGCGCTGGCCTTGGCCGGTTGCGAAGACGTCGTGGACGTAACCCTGGACGAAGGTTCATCCCAACTGGCGGTGGACGGCCTGGTGACCGACCAGCCCGGTCCCTACGAGGTGGTGCTGAGCAAAACCGCGGCCTACTTCAACAACGTGCCCACGCCCCGCGTGAGTGGCGCGACGGTAACCATCTCGGACAACGAGGGAAACGTGGAACGGCTGACTGAAGTGGCGCCGGGTAGGTACGTGACCCGCACCTTGCAAGGCAAGATCGGCAACCACTACGTACTCGACATCCAGGCCGAGGGCGAGCAATACCGCGCCGAAACCGACATCAAGCGCGTGCCCGACATTGATTCGCTCGACCAGGTCTTCAAAGAAGAATCCGCCTTCGACGACGAGGGCTACTACGTGCGGTACTACGGTCCCGAAACGCCGGGCCGGGGCGACTACTACCGCTTCAAAATTTACCGCAACGACACCCTCCTCAACAAGCCCAGTGATTTGCTGGTCCGCTCCGATGAGTTTGTGGAAGGCAATTACATTGGCGGGATAGAAATGCACGAGGACCCGTTCAAAGTGGAGGACAAGATTCGCGTGGAAAATTGCGCCATCACCTCCGACTACTATTTCTTCCTCAATGAACTCTACATCCAGACCAACAACGGCGGTATGTTTGCCAACCCACCCGCCAACCTGCGCACCAACATCGTCAACGTGAATCCGGCTTCCACCCGCAAAGCCGTGGGATATTTCGGCGGAATGGGCATTCGTACCAAGGAAATCGTGATCCGGGACGGGAAGTGAGGTTGGTGTTTACCGTTTGGCGTTGAATGATAAAACGCCAAACGGTAAACGCTAAAAAGCTAAAAAGCTTTCATGCCAGGCCAGTAGTTCCTACTTTGCCGCCGAATAGACCCATTCGGATGAACTGCATCATTGGCGTGGACATCGGCACCACCAGCACCAAAACCATTGCCTTCGACTTGGGCGGGCAGGTCATTGCCAAAGCCGACGCAAAATACCCCATTCTCTACCCCGAGCCTACGTACTGCGAACAGGACCCGGAAGAGATCCTGCGGGCGGTGGTGAGCACCCTCCGCCGCGTGACGGACGAACTCAAAAAGGGAAGCCATTCGCCGCTGGGCGTGAGTTTCAGCGGGGCGATGCACAGCCTGATTGCGATGGATGAGCAGGGTAAGCCACTGACCAACAGCATTATTTGGGCTGATACCCGCAGCAAGGAATACGCTACCCGCATCAAGCACAGCCCCGAAGGGCACACCATCTACCTTCGCACCGGTACGCCCATTCACCCCATGACGCCCCTGTGCAAACTAGCCTGGCTGCGCGACCATTCGCCCGACGTTTTCCGCCGGGCGCACAAGTTCATCTCCATCAAGGAATACGTCTTTCGGAAGCTGTTCAACCAGTACGTGGTGGATTACTCCATCGCCTCGGCCACGGGCCTCTTCGACATCCGCCACCTGCGTTGGTGTGAGCCGGCCCTGGCGGCGGCCGGCATCACGGCCGAACGATTGTCGGAACTGGTACCGCCCACGCACGTGGTGAGCGACCTGGCGGACGGATTGGCGGAGGCGCTGGGACTGGAAGACCGGATTCCGTTCGTCGTCGGGGCCAGCGACGGTTGCCTGGCCCAACTGAGTGCCAATGCCATCCGGCCTGGCCGCGCCTCCCTGACCATCGGTACCAGCGGGGCCGTCCGGGTGGCGGCTTCCGTGCCGGCCCAGGATGCGCACGAACGGGTGTTCAGTTACGTGTTGACCGAAGGCACGTACGTGGTAGGGGGTCCCATCAACAGCGGGGGCGTGGTGTTTCGTTGGTTCCGCGACCAGTTTGCGGCGCCCGAAACCGAGGAAGCCGCCCGCACGGGCACCGACCCCTACGACCTGCTCATCCAAAAGGCCACGGTGGTACCGGCGGGCGCCGACGGGCTGATTTTTCTGCCCTACCTGCTGGGCGAACGCGCCCCCATCTGGGACGCGGACGCCCGGGGGGTGTTTTTCGGCGTATCCATCGGGCACACGCGGGCACACTTCATCCGGGCTTTGATGGAAGGCATCGTCTTCGGGCTGTACAGCGTAGGGTTGGCGGTGGAGGAGAATACGGCGAAAATAGATGTTCTCTACGCCGGGGGCGGGTTTGCCCGCTCCGACTTCTGGTTGCAGATCGTGGCCGACGTGTTCAACAAACCGGTGCGGGTGGCCGAAAGCGTGGAAAGCTCGGCCCTGGGGGCGGCGGCAATGGGACTGCTGGCCCTGGGCGTTTTGAAAGAGATGGGGCAGGTGGAGCAGATGCTGCCCGCCAGCCGCGAAATCGCCCCGGATGCGGGCCGACACGCCACCTACCGCAAAAATTACGACCTCTTCGCCAGTCTGTACGGCAAGCTCAAGGAAGACTTTGCGAAGCTGAGTGAACTGGCGGCACCCGCTCCCCGGCAATAACGGTACACTATGGCCCACATCAAACCCATCCGGGCCTGGCGCTACAACCGGGCCCTTTCCCCGCGCATTGGCGAACTCACCTCCCCGCTCTTCGACGTGGTGTCGGAATCGCAGCGCGAAGCCTTGTACCAGCAGCCCTACAACAGCATTCACCTGTCGGTGCCCCGCGCCGGGGAGGGCGAAGTGGGCGAGCTCCTCCGTCGGTGGAAACACGAAAAGGTGTTGGTGCAGGATGACCTGCCCGCCGTCTACGTATACTACCAGCATTTCTCCGGACCCGGTGGGGCGGACGAATTCGTTCGCAAGGGCTTCATCTGCCACATCAAGGCCTACGACTGGCCCGAGCGGGTGATCCTGCGGCACGAGAACACCATGCCCCAGTCGGTGAACGACCGCGCCGCGTTGCTGACAAACACCCTGCTTCACGTGAGTCCCACGCACGGACTCTACACCGACGCGGACCGGTCGCTGGAACGCTTCATGGACGAGGCGGTGCAAAATCCGATCTACGAAACCGACGACCAGGCGGGGGTGCGCGACGTGCTGGCCGTGATCCACGACGCCGAGGCAATCCGCCGGTTCGTGGCCGTGCTGGCCGACAAGACCATCATCCTGGCCGACGGACACCACCGTTACGAAGCTTCGCTGGCTTACCGCCGCCAACAAACGGACGCCAATCCGAACCACACCGGCCAGGAGGCGTACAACTACCACCTGATGTATTTGACCAACACCGAGTCGAACGACCTCCGCATCCTGCCCACGCACCGCATCGCGCAGGGACTGCCCGGTTTCGAGCCGGCCGCCTTTCTCGAAGCACTACAAAAGTACTTCTTCACGCAAGCCATCGAAGTGGCGACGGACTCGCCCGGTGCGATTGCCGGCGAAAAGGGCGCGTACGGGCTGGTTCTGAAAGCGGGCGCGTACCGGATGCGGTTGAAACCCGGGTTGCTCGCCACGATTGCCTGGAAATTTCCGCCGGCAGTGAAAGAACTGGACCTGACTGCACTGCATTATTTCGTGTTCGAGCAAATCCTGGGCATCGCTGGCCGGGAGCAACGCGCCAGTCCACACATCCGGTATTCCCGTTCCCTGGCCGAGTGCCTGGAAGTGGTACGGGGAGGGCAGGCCGACTGCGCCTTCCTCACCAATGAAGTTTCGCTGGAAGAAGTGAAGCGGGTGAGCACCAGCGGCTACACCATGCCGCCCAAGTCCACCTATTTTTATCCCAAGGTAATCTGCGGGTTGGTGTTCAGTTCCATTCAACCCGACGAATTCGAAGCCCCCTCCTGTTCCGGCTTTTAATTCTACCTGGTCAGATCGGAATTAAATGATTGAAATTGAAATATTGACAAAATTGGAAGCAGGCATGGCCATGTTCGCACTCCGTCGACCCCTCATTCTGGCTTCCAACTCGCCCCGCCGGCAGCAGTTGCTGCGCGAGATGGGTTACGACTTCACCGTCGAGGTAAGGGAAACGGCCGAGGATTTCCCCGTTGGGATGCCGTCTGCGGAAGTGCCCGCGTACCTGGCGCACAAGAAAGCCCGGGCTTTTGACGGTGTCCGGGAAGAAATTATCCTGACCGCCGACACCGTAGTCATTGTCGAGGGAAGCCTGCTCAACAAGCCCGCCGACGCCGACGAGGCCCGGCGGATGCTCCGCCTCCTGTCGGGGCGGATGCACGAGGTGGTTACGGGCGTGTGCGTGCGCACCAGAGAGGAAAGCCGCGTCTTTTCGGACCTGGCCCGCGTGTTTTTCAGACCCCTTACCGACGAAGAAATCGACCATTACGTGCGCCACTACCGTCCCTACGACAAAGCGGGGGCCTACGGGGCGCAGGACTGGCTCGGTTTGGTCGGCATCGAGCGCATCGAGGGTTCCTACTTCACGGTAATGGGACTGCCCACCCACCGGGTGTACGCGGCCTTGCGGGAATTCATGCAATAGCAACCCGTTAAGCAGTCGTGGGTCACAGGTGACGGGGAGCGAAAGCAGGCGGACTCAGGGGAGAGCGCTGGGGTGACTATCGACGAAGCGGACCTTTTTGGGCAGCGCTTGGCGAAGGAGTCGCCGGTAAACCGCCCGCGGGACTTCGATGGCCCCGAAGCGGCGCACGTTGTCGTTGATGAATTGGGTGTCGAGCAGTTCGTAGCCTTGTTGCCGGAGGATTTCCATCAGGCGGTGAAAAGCCACTTTCGAGGCGTTGGGTTGGCGGAAGAACATCGATTCGCCGAAGAAGGCCCCGCCCAGCGCCACCCCGTACAATCCGCCGGCGAGCTGTCCCTCGTAATACGCTTCCACGCTGTGGGCGTGGCCCAGCCGGTGCAGTTCGGTGTAGGCGGCAATCAGTTCGTCCGAAATCCAGGTCTTGTCGTCGCCCTCGCGCGGGGCCGCGCATTCGCGCATCACCCGTTCGAAGGCCGTGTTGATGCGCACGTCGAACACGCGCTGGTTGAGCAGGGGCCGCAACGAACGCGCGGGCTGGTAAGTATCAATCGGGATGATGGCCCGCGGGTCGGGCGCGTACCAGTACAGCTGGCCTTCCTGGCTGTCGGCCATCGGAAAGATGCCGTTGCGGTAGCCATAAATAAGGTCGAGGGCGGTAATGGAAGCGTCGTCTGGCATCAACTCTGATCTGGTTACTGCGCCCGGCACGAAAAAAGCGCCCTGAACGGGTCAGGGCGCTTGGTTAAATGAATGACTGGTGAGGAATGAAGGATTTGTTCGGGTACTGATCTTTGCCCGTCACCCATCCATCACTGGACCGGATTACGCGGCGATCACCTTGAAACCGACTTTGTATTTCACCTCTTTGTGCAGGTCGAGCAGGGCTTCGTAGTCGCCCAGCATCTTCACGTCGGAAAGGAAGGAAATCTTCTTGCGGTCCACGTTGAATCCCCGGGTTTTGAGCACCTCCGACATTTGCAGGGTCGTAACGGATCCGAAGATCTTGCCGCTCTCACCGGCTTTGGCCAAAATCTCCAGCGGCCCGTTGGTCGCGACGGCGTTGGCGATGGCCTCCGCCGCGTTCTCGGCATCCTTCTTGACTTTTTCCGCCTTGTGAGACGCCTGCCGGACGTTCTCCGTCAGCACCTTCTTGTTGGACTCGTTGGCGATGAGGGCAAATCCCTGGGGAATGAGGTAGTTCCGTCCGTAGCCGGGCTTGACCTTCACGAGATCGTTCTTGTAGCCCAATCCCGCAATGTCCTCTTTGAGTATAACTTCCATGTCAGTTGAATGATTAATGGTGAATGACGAATGGTAAATAACGATGATTGTGACCAGTTCTTTCGTTAATCATTGGTCATTCACCATTCATCATTACTTCAGTGCGTCGGCCACCTGGCCCACCTTCCGCTGAAACTTCAGGCTGGTGCCGGTCAGGCGCCGGGGCAGGAGGCGGCCTTGCTCATTGACGAATTTGAGCAGGAAATTAGCATCCTTGTAATCAATGTATTTGATGCCGGCCCGCTTGAAGCGACAGTACTTCTTGCGGTTCTCGTTTTTGTGCAGGGGTTCGTTCATCAGGGTCATGCTTGGGCCTCCTTTCTTTCGGTTCGGGGTTCTCTTTCGGTTCGGGGTCTTTCTCTTTCGGTTCGGTTGGATTCTCTTTCCGTCCGGCGGGGTTCCCTTTCCGGCTTGGCTTCGGCGGCGTTGGGATTGGCCTTCCGGCCGATGAGTCCCTTCCGCTTGCGGTCATTGTAGTCCACGGCGTGCTTATCGAGGGCGGTGGTGAGGAAACGCAGGATTTTTTCGTCGCGGCGGTATTCCGTTTCCAACGTGCTGATGAAGGTGGGCGGGGCTTTGAACTCGAACAACTGGTAGAATCCGGTATTTTTGTGGGCGATCGGATAGGCCAGCTTGCGCAATCCCCAACTGTCTTCGTGAACGATTTCGATGCTGTTGTCCAACAGAATCTTCTTAAATTTTTCGACGGCATCCTTCATCTGGGCTTCAGACAAAACGGGGGTTAGGATGAATACCGTCTCATAGTTTTTTACATCCATAAAACTGTTTGAAGTTGAAAAATTAATTTGAGCCTGCAAAGGTAAAAGTTGACACCCGAATATCCAACCTCGGCCCGTAAATAAAAACCCACCGGACAAACGTGCCCGGTGGGTGGCCAGCCCGCAACGATCCGGCTTACTTGACGACGAAGGAGCCAGTGCCGATCTTGTAGCCATCGGCGTAGAGTTCCACCGTATGCTTGCCCTGCTTGTAGGGGGTCCCCTTGGAATAGGTGAACACGATTGGCTGGCGGGTATTGTCGAAAAGGATGTCCTGTTTGGCGGTGTAGTAGGTTTCCTGGCCGCCGACGGTAAATGTACCCCCGCCCATACCCGTGTCGTACAACGTGGCGCCATCGGGTTCGGTGAGGCGCATCATGATTTCCTTGCCGCCAACCTGGGCCACGCTGTTCTCTCCCAGGTTGAAGACGACCTTGATCTTTTCCAGCTGCCGGGCCTTGTACTCGCCCCCGTCCCGCTCCTTGCCCCGATCATTGAGGGCGTTGATGGCGAGGTTTTCCACGGTCAGTACCGAAGCAATGGCCACCTGTTCGCTCAGCTTCGTCTTCTCCTGCTGAATGTTGCTGATGGAATCGTTGAGTTGGTTCTTCTGGGTTTTCAGCGTGGTGTTTTCCGTGTACAGTTGTTCATTCAGTCCTTTGAGTTTGTTAATCTCTTTGTCCCTTTCCACCAGCAGGGTTTCGTAGGTGCGGATCTTCTCGTCGTATTCGGCGGCCGACCGGCGGTTGGCACCCCGGATCGACACCTTGTCCGCCTCCAGTTGTTCCTTCACTTGCATCAGCGAGGTCACGTCGCCGCCCAGCCGCTTCACTTCCGTAATGCGGAGGTTCAACTCGTTGGAGATGGAATCCAGCTTCTGGGCCGTGGCGTCGAAATTGGTCTGCAGTTCCTGCTTCTGGGTTTGTACCACCTCCTTTTCGTTCTTTTCCCGGAAGTTCAGGTAGATCAATACCACGTTTAATATACCCAGGATCAGGATGAAAATCCAAAGCAACACTTTTTTGTCACCTTGTTTTTCTGGGGTATCCAGGTTCTGTTCGGCCATTGTAAAGGAATGGTTAAAGTGAAAACCGTTGGCCGAAGCCCTTGATGAAGCTAAACAGTACGGGTGAATCTTGGTTTACCAATGGAGCACCGTCGCCGGCACTTGATTTCGTTGCCGGGTGTTTCGGTTCCGGGATTCCCGTCGCCCCGGCATCCGAAGCACGGCAAAAGGGTATTCAATACCAACCACCACCAACAACCGCACTTTTTAACGCGTTTTAGCCACGTTACTGCAAGATTAGTAAAATATTGCGATGCAAACCAACTGCGACCGACAATTGGGGGCAAATACGGTGGTTACCGGTTAAGGGTTACCTGTTGTAGGTTGATGGTGATTTGAAGACAGCATCGCAACCCGTAACCCTTTCTATATCTTTCAACCTTGCCCATCTTTTACCCGTTTCGACCAACATCCCTAACTTGTAACCCGTAACGCCTCCCTCCGTGTCCATCCAGGAAAACCTGCAACGAATTGAACGGCAACTGATTTCCACCCCCAGCCGATTGATTGCCGTCACCAAGACCAAGCCCGTCGAAGCCCTGCGGGAAGCCTACCAGGCGGGCTGCCAACGCTTCGGGGAAAACAAGGTGCAGGAGATGGCCGAGAAACACGCGCAACTTCCCCACGACGTCGAGTGGCACCTGATCGGACACTTGCAAACCAACAAGGTGAAATCCATCGCTTCCTTCGTGCACTTGATTCATTCGGTGGACAGCCTCCGGTTGCTGCAGGAAATCGACCGGCAAGCGGCCAAACACCAGCGCGTGGTTGACTGCCTGATCCAAATCCACATCGCCCGGGAGGAAACCAAGTTCGGTCTTTCCGAAGCCGAAGCGGAGGAACTGCTCCGGTCGTCCGCCCTGCCGGCCCTCCCCAACGTGCGCGTGGTGGGCCTGATGGGAATGGCTACCTACACCGACGACCAGGAGCAGATTCGCGGGGAGTTCCGGGGCCTGAAAGCGTTTTTCGAGAAGCTCAAAAACCAGATCGGGTCACCAAACGTGGTTTTGCGCGAGCTATCGATGGGCATGAGCAACGACTATCCGATCGCCGTTGAGGAAGGCAGCACCCTGATCCGGGTGGGCAGCGCGATTTTTGGCGCGCGGTGATTGGAAGCAGGAAGTCAAGAATTTAAGAAGCAGGAGGTAAGAAGTAGGAGGTAAGAAACAAGAAGTGGGAAAAGGAAGGCGTTGATCTTACCCGCGTCGAATATTTGACGAGTTGATCAATGATTATTGATCATTGAGTTTTTTCTCCCACTCATCGACGGCCTGGGCGGACTTTTCCCATTCCGCCTGCAAGGTGGCCAACTGGCTGCTGATTTGCTTGTAGTGCGTTTCCGCCTGCTTGAGGGCGGCCGGGTCGTTGTACACGCGCGGATCGGCCAACTGCGTTTCCGCCCCTTTCTGGCGGGTTTCCAGTTCGCCGATCCGGGCTTCGGTTTCTTCCAGTTGCTGGTTGGCTTTTTTGAGGCTTTTCTGCCGTTCTTTCTTTTCCTCTTCCCCCACCGACGGCTTCTTCGGCGCTACTTTCTCCAATTTCTCCTTGGGCTTGCCAAGTCCGCTATCCTTGCCGTTGGCCCGGTTGGCCTTGTTTTCGAGCGCCCGCTCGGCCTTCCAGACTTCGTACTCGTCGAACGTGCCGGGGTATTGCTTAAGTTGGTAATCTTCGATGTACCAGATCTTGTTGGCCACGTGCGAGACGAAATACCGGTCGTGCGAAATAACCACGTAGCTGCCCTCGTACTGCTGCAGCGCCTGAATGAGGATGTTGACCGACAGCATGTCGAGGTGGTTGGTCGGCTCGTCGAGCAGCAGGAAGTTGGCTTCCGAGAGCAGCGTCTTGGCCAGGGCCACCCGCGATTTTTCCCCGCCCGACAATACCTTGATCTTTTTGAACACCTCTTCGTTCGAAAACAGGAAGCAGCCCAGGATGCCGCGCAACTCCATCTCGGTTTTGGCGCTGCCCGCCTGCTTGAGTTCGTCGAGCATCGAGTTGTCCAGGTGCAGGGCTTCGAGTTGGTGCTGGGCAAAGAACGTGGAACGCACGTTGTGGCCCACCCGCCGTTCGCCCTGGATGTTTTCCGTGCCGGCGATGATGCGCAGCAGCGTGGATTTGCCCTTGCCGTTGGCCCCGATCAGGGCAATCTTGTCGCCGCGCTCGATGGTGGCGTGGCTGTGCTGAAGAATTTTCTTCTCGCCGTAGGCCTTGCTCACGTCTTCCAGGTGCAGGATGTGCCGCCCCGGGTGCTGGCCGAAGGTGAACTTGAAATTGACCCGGGCGTTGTCGTCCACCACGTCGTCCACCAGGTCCAGGCGTTCCAGCGACTTCACCCGCGACTGCACCTGGCGGGCCTTGGTGGCCTTGGCGCGGAACCGCTCGATGAACCGTTCGGTCTGCCGGATCTTGGCCTGCTGATTTTCGTAAGCGCCCTTCTGGATTTCGGTCCGCTGGGCCTTCTCTTCCACGTAGAAGGAGTAGTTGCCCGAATAAGCGTTGAGCTTCTGCCCGCTCACTTCCACGATGGTCGTCACCGTGTTGTCGAGGAATTGCCGGTCGTGCGAGACGACGATAATGGCTCCTTCGTAGGTATTGATGTAATTTTCCACCCACTCGATCGAAGGCAGGTCGAGGTGGTTGGTCGGTTCATCGAGCAGCAGCAGGGCGGGGCGCTGCAGCAGCAGCTTGGCCAGCATCACCCGCATACGCCAGCCGCCCGAATACGACCGCAGCGGTTGCGAGAGGTCGTGGGTGGTGAAGCCCAATCCCTCCAGAATTTCCTCCGCCCGCGACTGGATCGTGTAACCGCCCAGCGCGTCGAACTCTTCCTGCAAGCGCGTAAGTTTGTCCACCAGTTCGTCGCGGTAGTTGGCTTCCATTTCGTGCAACACCTGATCGATCTGCCGTTGCAGGTGGTTTTCGCGCTCGAACGCCTGCATCGCCACCAGCAGGATGCTGTCTTCGGTCTGGTAGGAAAGCAGGTCCTGGTTGAGGAAACCAATGCTGCAGTCGCCGCTTTTGGAAATGGTGCCTTCGTCGGGCTGGTACTCCCCGGTGAGCAGGCGCAGCAGCGTGGATTTGCCGGTCCCGTTGGCCCCGATCAGGCCGATCTTGTCCTTGGGTTTGATGTGCAGGTTCGCGTTTTCGTACAGGGCGCGGCTGCCAAAGTAGAACGCGAGGTTATTGATGGATAGCATGCCGCAAAGGTAGGCAGTTTCGGCGGGAATGAACAAGGGTACAACCCCAACCGGGTGTTTGATTGATGGCCTTGATGAGCCACGCGCACTGACTACGGGGTTACGGGTTGCCGGTGACCAACGCCCTGATTAACCAGCTTTCTTTCACAATGCAACACCCACGCGGCCGGGCCGGGCGGGGTTCGTCGCGGAAATGCAAACGTTTGCCCCTGAAATACCCGGGCCAAGGCGCGCACGG